>NZ_JACJQU010000025.1 GCF_014696825.1 Anabaena sphaerica FACHB-251
CAATTATTCGAGCAACTTACTTTTGACGAGGTGATATCTATCTCATCTTATAACTTTATTCTCGAAGCTCTTTTCTATGCAGCTTCATATTAACTTGGTATCAGAAGTCGCGAATCTGGGGGTGCAGTAGCCTAGTCTACTGTACAATTAACTATGTAGCTCGCTGATAAAATATGCAAGATACCCTAACCATTACCATTACCCCAGAACTGAAAGCAGCACTTTTAGAAATTACTCAAACTGAAGGTATATCTGCTGATAGTTTAGTCGGTAAAGCCATTGAAGACTACATTTTTACCCACAAATTCCGTGTATTGCGTTCTTACTTGATGCAAAAGAATGAAACAGTTTACACAGATGAGGAAATTTTTGAGATAATTTCATGAAGCTAGTTATAGATACTAATGTTTTGATTGCTGCTTTTATTGCTAAAGGGATGTGTAGCACAGTTGTTGAACACTGTCTAATTGTGCATTCTCCCATTACTTCAGATTTTATTCTCAATGAATTACATGAAAAACTGACAGTAAAGTTTAAATACTCTCCTGAAGATGCGGGAGAGGTGATAAATTTATTGCGTTCTAGAATGCAGGTTGTAATACCGACACCGTTAAATGTGCCTGTCTGTCGTGATGTAGATGATGATATGATTTTAGCAACAGCAATTGCTGGAGAGGCTGTTTGCATTATTACAGGTGATAAAGATTTACTAATATTGAAAATGTTTGAATCAATTAAAATTATTGATCCAAAGGAATTTGCTGCTTCTGAAGAAATGCTGAGATAAATTTCACTATCCATTTCAAATAGTTATTTTACGTATATTTACATATAATCTAAACTCGGAACATTCTAAACTGTATTTTCAGGTAGAACCAGTGAACGAGAGATAACTGTATATTTACTTGTATGAAAACACCAAAATTTATGTTACGATGATTACTCTTAGTAGCTTTTTCAAGTAAGCCTACTATTTCCCTAGTTACATCTAATTTACAACAAGCATCAGATTTAACAGTTGCAAATCTTTATTACTATTTTAATATTAGAGATGAATCACAGGAAGAAGTAAATCAATAATCAAGTTTTGAAAATTTTGAAAAAGTGATCAGTCAAACTAATCACTTTCCATTTATTCTAACTACTCTGAAGGAGTTTCATCAACAGATTTTTCTGCAACCTTCCTCACCGCTTCAATATCCACACCTAAATTTGCGGCTATTTGTTCCACAGTCAAACCTAACTGCAATAACAGCGGTACTGTTTCCAACTTACCCTCTAACTTACCCTCTAACTTACCCTCTAACTTACCTTCTACCTTCGCTTCCTCCGCAACTTCTCGAAAATACCGTGTTTGCTTTAATTCATCTAGAGTAAACATTGCTTCAATCTCCTGACGACTTAAATTAGTTAACTTGTAAACCAAGATCGTCTCTAACAATTCTAAAACTTTTTGTCTTTTGCTGGCATCAATTAATTGTTGTCGAGATTTTTGGATTAACTGCCTGGTATGATCAATAGCAGTTTCCTCTTTTTCCACAACTAGCTGTACCATTCCCAGTCCTATTGAATTATTGGTTGTAACCTCTAATTCATCCAAATAAATAAACGTGATTTGCTGACTCATTAGCAAACCCCGATACTGCATTGGTACACCAGGATCTAAACTACGTTTAGCAAAAATCGCTACTGCGTGAAAATCATTCTTTGGTTGATACTGATTCAGATAAACAAAGATTTCGGTAAAAAACCGCCAGTAAAAATCCGCTTTCGGTTGAAATTGAACTTCTACAAAGTAAATCGGCTGTTCAGGTATTTCTGAATTAGGTACAAATAAACCATCAAAACGAAATGCTAGTTCCTTAATTTCTACAGAAGTAAATTGATATGCTTCCGCTTCTGTAGCTGGTTTACCAAGTAGTTCAAAAAGAATACTAGGTAATGTCTGAAACAGTTGATAGAATATGGTATCTGTTTTCACAGTTTTGATATTTTCTCTATTGTAGCTGAAAAAATATTACGGTTCGTATTGGCATTATCCACCTATTTCCAGATTACTTAAAATCAAATTTTCTCTAGGTGCAAAGCCATCCCCATATTCTACTGGTAAATGGGTAATGACATAAAATACTTTACCATTTTGTTCTCCAATGTAAATATCACCGATCATATCTTTACCTTTACTAAAAGCAATTTTTTCTTTTGCCCAAGGATAGGTTACAGTGCTGGTACGACTCACAAATTTCCATCTATTAGAAGCTAATATACCATTTTTGCCATTAATAAATTTTCTTACTTCTCCTATAGTTTTGAAATTATTAGGAAAGGCAAATTGAATATAAGCATTTTCATTTTTAACACCACCAAAGTTAGAAATCAACTTCACTCCTTTTGGTTGAGTGGAAGTTGCAGTTTCCACCAAAAAATCTCGTTCAGGAAAGTAGGTACTAAATAAATTTTTATATGAGTAAAGTTTAAGATTAACTGTAGTTTTTTCCCCTTCTACAGAAATTGTGGCTGTTTTGTTAATTGGTCTCTCTTTTGCGGATTGATTAACAGCCACGAGGGTTTTATCCTCAATAATGAGGCTATTTTCCGAGGAAACTTGGTTCTGGGGTGGTGGAGTGCAAGCAGTAGTTACACTTAATAACATGGTTGCTGATATTACTGGAAAAAGAAAATTAAGATTCATTTTATAAAAAATGTGTTGCTGTTTACAGAATATTTGACTTTTCTATCCTATTCACTGTTCCTGCTGCTATAAAGAAAGATGATGTATTCTTCTCTCTCAATAAACTGCTGAATCAATTACATTTGTTGGTCATAAAAATAAGTGATAAAAATCACGTTTTAAAATGATTATAATCACCATTAGTCATGATTAAGATCCTCCTCTAATAGTGAGCATCTTGGCATAATCATCTATAACTGAACTCTAGCCGAGTCATTAATAGGGAACACAACTAATGGCCGACAGCCTCCTGTCGGTTTTTTGTCATTGGTGGTTGTCAGTAAATCCACATAAAATATCCCCACAACTTTATAATAACTTGACAAATATTTTGCCATAGCCACTACTAAGTGTGGGGAAAGTGTAATCAAATGAGGAATTTGATCGGTAGCGTTACGCGAAGCGTCAGCCGTTGCAGATATCGCTAATGTTTCACTTCAGTAAACTGAAATTTGACTGATAGAAACACCACACCCTTTGTATTAGGACATCGCTTGAATAATGTAATCAAAGTAAGGCGCTGCTGCTGCTGCATCTTCAGCACCCAGCAAGTCCAAGGATGCTTGTTTTAGAGAACTGATAGCTTCTACCATTCCAGGGACAGGAACGCCTAGAGAGTTGTACATTTCCCGCACACCAATCAAACCAATTTTTTCAATAGGTTCTTTGTCACCAGCAAGCACACCATAGGTAATCAGGCGCAAATACCAGCCGAAGTCACGGATACATAAAGCACGTTGCTTTTCTCCGTAAGCATTGCCACCAGGGGCGATAAAATCAGGGCGCTTTTGCCAAAGTTTTTTGGTTGCTTCCTGAACTATCTTTTTTTCGTTTTCGGAGAGGGTAGCAGCGATTCTTGTCCGCTGTGCGCCGGTTTGCAAAAATTCTTTGATACTTTTGAGTTCGCCACTGCTAGGGTAACGCAGTTCGTCGTCAGCTTGGAGAATAACTTGGCTAATTACAGTCATGATTATTTAATCAAGGGAAATAATATTATTTGTTAGTTTACCTATTTCGCGGTACAGAAGTGAAGGGTATGGCAAGATAGGGATTGGGGATTGGGGATTGGGGATTGGGGAACATTAAGGAAGTTTTTGTAATAAATCTTCAATCACCAGATCCAAAATGCAAAATCCAAAATCCAAAATTGAATGACCAATGACTAATACAGTTTGGCGACAGGGTGAAGTAATAGAAGTAGAAATCTCTGATTTAAGCGACACTGGCGATGGTGTGGGACGCTTTGATCAGCGTGTGGTGTTTGTTCCAGATACTGTACCAGGCGATCGCACTCTGGTCAAACTGGTACACGTTAAGCCTAAATATGCTCATGCAGCCCTCAAACAAATCCTCCAACCATCTCCACAGCGTATCCGCCCCAGTTGCATTGTCGCTGATAAATGTGGTGGTTGTCAGTGGCAGCATATAAATTATGATTACCAACTTACAGCCAAGCAAAATCAAGTAATTCAAGCTTTAGAACGAATTGGCGGTTTTGTTAACCCACCTGTATATCCAGTATTGGTAGCTGATTCATCTTTAGGTTATCGCAACAAAGCTACCTATCCTATTGGTATCTCAGCAACAGGACAGGTTCAAGCTGGTTACTATCAAAAAGGTAGTCATCAATTAATCAACTTAAATCAATGTCCAGTTCAAGACCAACGCTTAAATCCTTTATTGTCTGAGGTAAAGCAGGATATCCAAAAACGAGGTTGGTCAATTTATGACGAAAAACGCCACCAAGGGCAAATCCGCCATCTAGGTTTACGCATTGGTCGTCGTACAGGGGAAATGCTACTAACTTTGGTGGTAAAAGATGGGAATTTACCAGGGATTGAAACCCAAGCCCAGGAATGGTTGCAGCGTTATCCCCTGCTAGTAGGAATTTCTCTGAATCGCAATAGCGATCGCACAAATGCTATATTTGGTAATGAAACACGTTGTATTGCCGGAATTCCTTACTTGCGAGAAAAATTCGCGGGATTAGAATTTCAAGTCCGCCCGGATACATTTTTTCAGGTGTATACAGAAACGGCTGAAGCACTTTTACAAGTAATTCAGTCAGAACTCAATTTACAAGGTCATGAAGTTTTAGTCGATGCCTACTGTGGTATTGGCACTTTAACTTTACCCCTGGCAAAACAAGCACGCCAAGTTATTGGCTTAGAAGTGCAATCAGCAGCAGTAGAACAGGCCATTTTAAATGCCCAACAAAATGGAATTAATAATGTTATATTTCAAGTAGGAGCAGTGGAGAAAAGTCTACCTAATTTGGGAATTATACCAAATGTGGTGTTACTTGATCCGCCACGTAAAGGATGTGAAGCTAATGTTATAAAATCTTTGCTTAACCTGAAACCTTCACGGATTGTTTACGTCAGTTGCAAAGTAGCCACCTTGGCTCGTGACCTGAAATTACTTTGTGAACATGGACTATACAATCTTACCAGAGTACAGCCCGCCGACTTTTTCCCTCAAACTGCCCACGTTGAAACAGCAGCCTTTCTGGAGCGATCGCCATCTTAACAGAAGAATCAGCTTTGAATTAGCTCATAATCAATTCTTTACAAAAACTTAAATAGAAAATTTGTAGTCTAGTAAATACTAATAATGCTAAAATCAAATTAACCTAAAAATAAAATTCTTTTGTTTAAAAACATTAAAGTTGCATAGACTCTGAGCTTAAAAGGTGAATCAAATTGTGTAAATTATTAAGCGGCGACAAAGTTGGATATTTATATACTCACTCAAAGTAATAAATAACAACTGAGAATTTGTTAACTGCATTAGCAAAACAATTACAGCCAGATTTTAACCAAGCAATTCTCACTTATATTTAGAGTCAATGCTCCCTAGCATTTTCAAAAATTTAGTTTTACAGACGCAGGTTTTAAGGCAGCATGACCACCTTAATTTTTATCAGGGTGCCTGTAACAGCGAACTGATGTCTAGCTAACTAAAAGCTACGGGGTTTCTCTTGTGATTACCATTTCTCTTCGTCCACTTGGGCGTTCTTGGGGTACAATTAGTTTTGCCTCAACCCTTTATCTATGTCCAATATTAGATTTGCTATTGGCAGATGTTCCCACAAATTTACAAGCCGAACTGCGCTTAGGACTTCAAGAAGCCCTAGTAAACGCAGCTAAACATGGCAATAATCTTGATCCTGGCAAATTAGTAGTAGTGCGTTTTTCCTTAATAGATAATCAATATTGGTGGATC
The DNA here is from genome assembly GCF_014696825.1 of Anabaena sphaerica FACHB-251. Taxonomy (NCBI): domain Bacteria; kingdom Bacillati; phylum Cyanobacteriota; class Cyanophyceae; order Nostocales; family Nostocaceae; genus Anabaena; species Anabaena sphaerica. The sequence continues at coordinate 5,957 of NZ_JACJQU010000025.1, forward strand.
ATCTCAGATCAAGGTAGTGGCTTTACACCCACTTGTGATGCTGATTGTGATCCCACCGACTATTTACCACCAGATGAATCAGAAAATGGCAGAGGTATGACTCTACTTCATCAAATTTTTGATCAAGTACAGTGGAACCGCAAAGGTACAGAATTAAGGCTTTGTAAGCAAATAGAAGCTCGACGTTTGTTATCTTTAAGACGATAAGGTGACAGGCGACAGGGAATAGGGAAGCAGGAGGAAAATTATATATTACATCCACCCAGTACCCAGTACCCAGTCTCTCAATTTTTACCATGAGTTGGACAGGGAGGAGCGGAAATTGACTTATCTAACCAACCTACAGCCTGTTCTAACCTAGCTTGTGCCTCTAGGGGCTGATTTTTGAGGAGAAACACCATAGCAGCCGCTACCTGTTCACTAGCGCGAGAATTCCGGTTAGACTTGAGACGATGCCAATCATCAGGAGAAATACTTAGTCTTTCCATCAGGGCTTGGGCAAGTTCCAGGGTAGTAACATCATTTAGTTGACTGGTTTGAGACATAAGACTAAGTGCTGAAGTGCTAAGTTAATAGACAAAAGTTAAAGTTATTATTTATCATCATAGCCAATGACCAATGACTAATGACTAATTTAGAGGAAAACCAGCAACCAGAGTTTGAACAAGAACTAGAGGAAGTAGAAACTTCACTTCGACTCTTGAAAGAAAGATACGCCCAAGTGCAACAAGATCAACAGCAAAAGGCACAATGGCAACAAGAAATTAAAAATCTGAAAGACAATAAAAATCAGACCCCAGAAATTAAAGCCGAGTTAAAACGTATTCAAAAAGAGTTGGAAGTGCTAGAAATTAACTTAGAAAGCCAGTTATTTTCTTGGAAAAGCCTCAATAGACCTTTTTGGCAAGCTGTCCGCTTTGGTGGTTTAGGCGTTATTATAGGTTGGCTGTTAAAATCTTCGGTTGGGTAATTGGTAATTGGTAATTAGTAATTGGTAATTGGTTTATTCCTGTTCCCCAGTCCCCAGTCTCCAGTCCCCAGTCCCCAGTCCCTAGTCTCTGGTTTAAATTAGTGTTATATATAGTGAAAAAAAAGATAATTTGTATAAAATGATTAAACATCGAATTGCAGAAATATTAAAAAGTGGTCAACCTGAAGAAACCTTAGTAGTGCAAGGTTGGGTAAGAACAAAACGCGAATTAAAAGGATTTGCCTTTCTCGAAGTTAATGATGGCTCATCATTAGGTAACTTGCAAGTAGTTATTAATCAAGATTTACCAGATTACGAAGGAATATTAAAACAAATAAACACAGGTGCTTCCGTAGAAGTATCAGGAGTGTTAGTAGCTTCTCAAGGTAAAGGACAAAGAATAGAATTAAAAGCAGATATAGTAAAAGTATACGGTGATGCTGATCCCGAAACCTATCCTCTGCAAAAGAAACGTCATTCCTTTGAGTTTCTCCGAACTATTGCACATTTACGGGGTAGAACTAACTCATTTGGTGCAGTTTTCCGCGTTAGAAATGCTTGCGCGACTGCTATTCACCAATTTTTTCAAGAACGTGGTTTTTTGTGGGTACATACTCCCATTTTAACCGCGAGTGATTGTGAAGGTGCTGGGGAATTATTTAATGTTACCAGCTTGAATTTAAAAGATGTTCCCCGAACTGAAAACAAAGAAATTGATTATACTCAAGACTTCTTTGGTAAACCAACTTATCTAACAGTAAGTGGACAACTAGAAGCCGAAATAATGGCGATGGCGTTTAGTAACGTTTACACCTTTGGTCCTACATTCCGCGCCGAAAATTCTAACACTTCTCGTCACTTAGCAGAATTTTGGATGGTGGAACCAGAAATTGCTTTTTGTGACTTAGAAGGTGATATGGATTTAGCAGAAGAGTTTCTTAAATATATTTTTAAATATGTATTAGAAACTTGTCCTGAAGACATGGAATTTTTCAATGAACGTATTGATAAAACCGTCTTAGAAACCGCAGATAACATTATTAATAATCAATTTGAAAGATTGACTTATACAGATGCAGTCAAACTTTTAGAAAAAGCTGATGTTAAATTTGATTATCCTGTCAGTTGGGGTGCAGATTTGCAATCAGAACATGAACGTTATTTAGCCGAACAATTGTTTAAAAAGCCTGTAATCGTTACAGATTATCCTGCACAAATCAAAGCCTTTTATATGCGGTTGAGTGATGATGAAAAAACTGTCCGCGCAATGGATATTCTTGCACCAAAAATAGGCGAAATCATTGGTGGTTCCCAACGGGAAGAAAGACTTGATGTGTTAGAAAAACGGGTATTAGCACAGGGAATGAAACCAGAAGATTTGTGGTGGTATTTAGATTTACGTCGTTATGGTACAGTTCCCCATGCAGGTTTCGGTTTGGGGTTTGAAAGATTGGTGCAGTTTATGACAGGAATGGGAAATATTCGGGATGTAATTCCTTTCCCCCGCACACCACAAAGCGCCGAGTTTTAATATTTGGTAGGGGTTTAGCATTGCTAAACCCTGATTTTGTCTGCATCAGGATGTCGAGGATTTTATTCAATAATTAATGATTTAGGTTAGTAATTTTTATTAATTTGAGAATAGATGATCAATTGCTTGTTGAAAGAATCATCTTAACACAATTAAAATTTTATCAGATTATCATACTTTGAAAAATTAACCACGGGAAAAATCAATATTAAATCCTGAAAATCCTCAAAATTTATCTGGGGAAGATGTATTACCAGGTTTTATTTTAGATTTACAACCTATTTTTGGATAATAAATATTTTTTTAACGAACCGCAGAGACGCAGAGGACGCAGAGAAAAGAGAGGAAATTTTTGATTTTTATCTTGCTTTCTTCCTTTGCGAACTTCGACACTTTGCGCCTTTGCGTGAAAAAAATAAACCCAGATACTAACCGATAAATTAAAAGTTGGGTTTATAGAAGTAAACCCAACCTACTATTAAGGTACTTCAATGGGAATCAAAGCATTTTCCGGTAAATAGCTGTGAAAACACCCATCATCCGCGAGAACCACAATTAAACGCAAAGGATAATCAGGGGGAACTTGCAAATCTGCCCAAGGTACTGCTATTTCTAAACAAGTATTTAAAGCAGCTTGGGCGCGACTAACACGGGGATGCCATTGATAGTTATTTCCTGCTTCTCGAAATTGAATTGATTGTGTGAGTAAGTTAATTTCTAGATGATGGTGGAATAGATAATTAGTTGGTGCGATATCTGGAACTTCTGCTAAAGGTACAGGACTATTCACCATTGTTCTATCTGGATAATACCAGAGTAAATTTAACTCTGTTGGTAGTTCTTTTCCTGGTGCAACACCACTTTTAAAATCTACCCGCAAATAAAAATTCAGGTGATCTACTCCATACCAAAGGCGCTGGATCAGGCTGCTGTTGTGCATTGTTCCCCGTGCGCCGCCAACTTCTATCCGTCCAGCTTTATCCCAGTCTTGTTCATCACCTTTACCGTCGATAACCGGATGAATAAAACTTTCTGGACGATGGTCGGCGCGGGCTTCATGGACTTCTAGCGGTTTTGTCAAGTAAGCCGGGATGGGTTCATTTAAGGCTTTATAAATGCCATAGAGATGTTCGCGAAATAACTGATCAAAAATGGCATCTTGATTTGAAGAATGTCCTTCACCAAACCACCAAAACCAATCTGAACCTTCAGCCGCATATAAAGCTTCCCAGGCGGCGGGGTTATTTTCTTCGGTAGCTTCGGGATGATTGGCTAAAACTTGTCTGGCGTGGGTGAGGTAGTCCCAAGCGCGATTTTTGGCGGGATCTCCTATCCAAGTGGTGAAACTGCCATCTACCCAAGAACCGCTATGGAGTTCTTCTCCGGGGATGGTGGCTGTAGCAGGAAACTTGTCTAGGAATTCGGAGACGGTGACAAGTTGGATGTGAGGTTCGTCACTTAAGCTTTGATATAAGGTTTCTAGGAAGGGTTTACCGTCTTGGGGATAAAATTCCCAGCAATTTTCACCATCTAAGGCGATGGTAACTAGCCAAGGCTGTTCGCTGGGGTTCTCTCTTTGCATTTTAGCGATCGCTTGCAAATGTCCCACTAAGTCCGCTGTGGCCTGTTTTGGTTGCATTGCCCCATATGTAAAACCAATCAAATCAGATAATCTATGGTCGCGGAAAACTATAGATACCTCACCAGCTGGAGTTTGCAAACGATAAGGACGGTAAAGTAATTCTGGTTGCTGTACATTTCCCGCCCCATCCCGATGGAAAAAGTGTTTTATTGTCCAACCCAAAACAGCTTCATCTGAGCAAATCCATTTAAAGCCTTGTTTAATAATATACGGTAATATTTCTGGACTAACTGACTGTTCAGAAGGCCACAAACCCCGTGGTTCTTGTCCAAAGCGGTCTTTATATAAATCCCAAGATTTCTGCAAATGCCGGGGAATATCTTCCGCCCACTGAAAACGTTGGTTAGGTAATGTCATGTTTGGCACTGCTACCCGCCCAGAGTTGGTATCAGCTAACAAAGGTAAAATTGGGTGAGTGTAGGGGGTCGTGGTAACTTCTAGCTGTCCCGTTTCCTGCATTTTCCGGTGTTGGGGAAGAATGCGGCTGAGGATTTGCTTTTGTTTAGAATAAATGCGTTGGCGATCGCTTAAAGTAAAATTCCGTCCCTGTTGCAACCAAGCCGCAATTTCTGGGTCATCCCAAAACAAGGGATCAATCCAAGCCAAATTATGCCACGCTAGTAAATCGCTGTAATCAGGCTGTTGCCAATTTGCTAAACACCAAGCTTGTCCCTTTTCCTGTCTTTGATAGTACAACTCGGCATAACGAGGATGGGGATCTATTAAGGTATGGTGATTAGCATCAAAAAAATGTTGAACAATAAATTCTTTCTGTTCTGTGGTTAACTTTTCCACAGGTGTCAAACTGGCTGTAAGGTAAGGGTCAAAAGCAGTACCAGCAATATAATCTTCCAGTTGCAAAATCAAAGAAGGTACTAAATTCACTGTTTGGTGTAATTTGGGATACCGTTCTAGGAGTAATATTAAATCTAGATAATCCTTAGTACCATGTAACCTGACCCAAGGTAGGCGATACTGCTGACTAGCAGAGGCAGAAACACCACTACCAGGAGATTTGTACAGCGGCTGATGTTGATGCCAGATAAAAGCGACGTACAGGGGGTGAGACATGAGGAGTGATAAGTTATTCGGGACTTACTAATAATCTTGAATTATTAATGATGTTAATGGGTAATGGGTAATTGGGAAAAGGCAAAAGGCAAAAGGCAGAAAGTAATTAAGATATTATTCGCTCCCCTGCTCCCCTGCTCCCCTGCTCCCCTGCTCCCCTGCTCCCCAGTTCCCAGTCCCCACTACCTATTGCCTAAATTACTTGTTCAATTTCAGCAATTTCGGGAATCATTTCCTTGAGGCGGCGTTCAATACCCATTCTCAGAGTCATTGCGGAACTGGGACAAGAACCGCAAGCACCTTGTAAACGCAGTTTCACAATAGGTCCATCAAGTTCTACGAGTTCCACATTACCGCCATCCGACATTAGATAAGGGCGCATTTCATCTAATACGGTTTCAACGTTGTCAATTGTCAGTTCCATAGTTTTAGACCTGTTAAGTTAACGATAGGTGTAGAAATTGGGATTGAGAATTGTTAACCATTTCCCAAAATATCCAAAATTTTCTTCTTTTGCTGAATTAAATCGATCCTAGATCCAATTGCCACTATATGTTCAGAAAATACAGTAGGAGGCAGGAGGAAGAAAGGAAAGATTTTTCCCAATGGGAGCAATGCGATATCAATTTTGAGATTCTATCTCGCACTCGCTAGGGGAACACAGCACTGGTTGTTGATAAAGTGGCACTGTGAAGGTGACGGTTGAACCCAGTCCTTCGCCTAAACTGTAGAAATGCACCTCACCACCCATTGCCTCTATAAGTCTTTGGGATATAGTTAATCCTAAACCGGTGCCACCGTAATGACGAGTACGGGAACCATCCACCTGAGAGAATAATTGAAAAAGTTTATCTTGTTTGTCTAAGGAAACACCAATACCAGTATCTGCAACTCGCACTTTCACCATGCCGGGTGTGGATGGTTTGCTCGATTTTCCTTTGCTTTTTTTGATAACTAAATCGGCGCTGATGGTGACTCCACCTTCATGGGTGAATTTAAGGGCATTGCCCACCAAATTGAGCATAACTTGTAACAACCTTTGGTAATTACCTTGGACGATAATTTCATCGGAAGTTACAGGCATTTGCATTTGGAGGCTGAGGTTTCTCATTTCCGCTTGAGGACGGGTAAAGTTTTCTACATCACCGAATAGCTCATTTAGTTTAACTGGTGAGCAGTCTAGCTCCATTTTGCCAGCTTCGATTTTGGCAATATCTAAGATGTCATTGAGAATATTCAGCAGGTGGATTGATAATTGATGAGCTTCCGATACAAATTGATGTTGTTCTTCGGGATCATCTGCCATCCCTTCTAAGATTAGCTTTAAGAAGCCGATCATGCCGTTGAGGGGGGTACGAATTTCGTGGGATACGTTGGCAAGAAATTCGCTTTTTAAGCGGGATGCTTCTTCCGCTTTCTGTCGTGCGTCCTCTAGTTCTTTGTATAAAGTTGCATGAGCGATCGCTGTTCCCAGCTGATCTGCTAACTCTTTGGTTAATTCTAGTTCGGTTTCGGTTAATAATTGGTATTCATTGCTCAAGCTCAAGGCAACCAAACCATTTGCTTGGTCTTGATAGTTAGTAGCAACCAACAAAAATTTTTGCTGCTCTTGATTTTTTTGGATAGGCAACTCTATAACCATCGGTTCCAGAGTTGCCAAAGCCTGAGCAAAGGCAGGCTCTGAAGATATATCTATTTCTGAGCCTAGCAGTGGTTCTAATTGTTGTTGGTGATATTCTGCGATTATCTGGACTTTTGCCGAACCAGGCTGATAAGGACAGATAATACAACGCTCCAGGTTGAGAATATTTCCTAAACAGTCCACTGTTTGCTGCCAAATAATGTCTAGATCCAGAGTCCGTCGGATATTTCTGGTAATTTTGTTTAATAGTTTTTGGTTTTGTACCGATACCTGTGGCACGCTACGCGAACGCAAAGCCAACTCTAGTTGTGAAGGCTTTTTTGCTTCCTGATTAACTTCTTTGCTATTGACTTGAGATGGTAACAACCTACCCATCACCAAGACTGTCGTCGCGGCTAGACCCAATCGCGGCATAATTGGAGTAATTGTCAACTCCAACTCGAATAACTGCTGACTGCTTTTAAACCAGCACTGAACTCTTTCCGGGACTAAAGTTGTTAAAATCCGGTGCAAGCGTTCCAGATAGGTAACTTTATCTACCGGAGTAAAGGCTTCATTTTCATTAAGCGCATCAACTATTTTCTCAGTCTCCAGGTCTAGGAGTTCGCTGTGCTGCCAATCAAATGTCAGATAACGCCCAGTGCCATCTTGGGTATATACCAACTCAGATGCCAGAGTTGGTAATAAGCCATCTGTACTGCGGTTAATAGATTCCTGATTCTGAGAAAATAAATTTGACAATTGGTTATTCGCAGTAATAGTCATTAATCGAATTGGGTAGACAAATTGCTTTCCACCGTGGTTGTACTAAAGCTGCTTAAATTTTGGCATAAAGTTTTACAGCTTTCACACTTTCGATTGTGTATTTTTGACTTTTCTGGAATTTAGAGCATGAAACTTTACATTTTGTATCATTACAAGAGGGAATAGGTAACAGGGAATAAAAAATAGGGAGATGAGTCAGTTGTCAGTTGTGATTCTCCCACTGCCTTATGCCTTATGGCTTATGCCTTATGGCTTTGTTTGGTAATCTTAATCATTCCATTCTCCTCTAGGGGGAACTGGTGTACGTACTGGTGTACGAGTTAGTTCGTCATCTCTAGGTACGTCGCCGCGCAACCATTGGCGGATAGCGACTTCTATCACCTTACTGGGGTCATTGGTAAGATGCTGAATTTGGGCTATTAATTCAGAGTCTAGGCGAACAGCGATTTCTACCTTGTCGGGGTGTATGTTTTCCGCATTGGTAGGGTTGTTTTGCGTATTCATGGGTTTACAGGCTGTGAAATGATTTTGTTTCCTGCTTTGTCAAGCTGTTATATTTATGATTCAGACTATTCAACTAGCAAGTATGAAAAAAATGCAGTTAGACAGTTCCCCAAAATAGTACCAAACTAAGACGGTCAGGTTTTAAGTGGGAGTTTTAATATACATCATCATATCCTGAAAAATAATTCACCTATCTGGGGACTGGGGACTCTTTACTGGGCAGGGGAAAATTAATCAAATTTTGCATGAGTGCCTTCTTCCACTAACAACTGACCGACCAATCACCAATTACCCATTACCCATTACCCAATAAAGCATTAAAATACATGAAGTAAATAGTTCTAACTTTTGGTTGCTGCTGAAGCAAAGATGGTATATGACTGACGTTCCCGCAGTTCGCATTCGCAATTTTTGTATTATTGCTCACATTGACCACGGGAAATCTACTCTCGCTGATCGCCTCCTACAAACCACTGGGACTGTAGAAAATCGACAGATGAAGGAGCAGTTTCTCGACAACATGGATCTGGAACGGGAGCGCGGCATTACAATTAAGCTGCAAGCTGCCCGGATGAACTATACTGCCAAGGATGGTCAGCAGTATGTTCTTAACCTCATTGATACTCCTGGACACGTGGACTTTTCTTATGAAGTATCGCGTTCTCTTGCTGCTTGTGAAGGTGCTTTGTTGGTAGTGGATGCCTCCCAAGGTGTAGAAGCACAAACTTTGGCAAATGTCTATTTGGCGCTGGAGCATAATCTCGAAATTATCCCAGTTTTGAATAAAATCGACTTGCCAGGAGCAGAACCTGAAAGGGTAATTGGTGAAATTGAAGAAATTATTGGTTTAGATTGTAGTGGAGCGATTTTGGCTTCGGCTAAAGAGGGAATTGGTGTTCCTGAAATTTTAGAAGCAATTGTTGAGCGGATACCACCAGCACCAGACAAAGTTGATGAACGCTTACGGGCGTTGATTTTTGATAGTTACTATGATAGTTACCGGGGCGTAATTGTCTACTTCCGGGTGATGGATGGTAGTGTGAAAAAGGGCGATCGCATTTACTTGATGGCATCGGGTAAAGAATATGAAATTGACGAGTTAGGCGTTCTCTCTCCCAACCAAACGCAAGTGGAAGAACTCCACGCGGGGGAAGTGGGCTATTTGGCCGCATCAATTAGGGCTGTAGCTGATGCACGGGTAGGAGACACCATTACCCTAGCTAAAGCCAAAGCCGCAGCTGCTTTACCTGGTTACACCGAAGCCAACCCAATGGTTTTTTGTGGGATGTTCCCCATTGATGCTGATCAATTTGAAGATTTGCGGGAAGCTTTAGAAAAACTTGAACTCAATGATGCAGCCCTGCATTACGAACCGGAAACTTCTAGCGCGATGGGGTTTGGCTTCCGGTGTGGGTTCTTGGGTTTGCTGCACATGGAAATTGTCCAAGAACGCTTAGAGCGTGAGTACAACCTAGATTTAATTATCACAGCCCCTTCGGTGGTTTACAAGGTGATAACCGTTAAGGGTGAGGAAGTGTACATTGATAATCCTAGCCGCTTACCTGCTCCCAATGAACGGGAAAGAATAGAAGAACCCTATGTCAAGGTAGAAATGATTACTCCAGAAACCTATGTTGGTACTCTGATGGAGTTGTCACAAAACCGCCGGGGTATTTTCAAGGATATGAAATATCTCACCCAAGGAAGGACTACACTGACTTATGAGTTACCTTTGGCAGAAGTTGTGACAGACTTTTTTGACCAAATGAAATCGCGATCGCGTGGTTATGCCAGTATGGAATATCATATTATTGGCTACCGTGAGAATCATTTGGTCAAGTTGGATATCATGATTAATGGTGATCCGGTTGATTCTTTAGCGATGATTGTCCACCGGGATAAAGCCTACAATGTTGGCAGAGCAATGGCTGAAAAGCTCAAAGAACTTATACCACGTCATCAATTTAAAGTACCCATTCAAGCGTCTATTGGTAGTAAAGTTATTGCCAGTGAACATATCCCGGCTTTGCGGAAAGACGTTTTGGCTAAGTGCTACGGTGGTGACATTAGCCGGAAGAAAAAGCTGTTGCAGAAGCAAGCCAAGGGTAAAAAGCGGATGAAATCTGTGGGAACGGTGGATGTACCCCAAGAGGCTTTTATGGCTGTGCTGCGTTTAGATCAAAATTAGTGTAGAAGAAGGTGACAGGAGGCAGAAGAAGCAGGGGGGCGGAGGGGCAAGGTGCAGGGGAGAGGTATTTTCCCCCTTGCTCTCTGTTCCCTGCTCCCTGCTCTGTTCCCTGTTCCCTGTTCCCTGTTCCCTAGATAGTTGCAAATTTAAAAAGTATTATCAACCTGGTTTTCTGATGAAATCAGGTTTTTTATGTAGCTATAAATCGCAAATCAATATGATAAGCTTTATCAAAAAACAATTTATTAAAAAAAATAAAAATTGCGCTAGGAATACTCGCAGTAATTGTCACACTTTGTATTTTGAGATAAATGTAGTTTTTTAAATTTTTGTAAAACATCGGGGAGTCAAGTCAATGAAAATACTGGTGCTAAGTTGGGAATTTCCGCCGAGAATAGTGGGAGGAATTGCCCGTCATGTAGCAGAATTATACCCGGAATTGGTAAAACTAGGACATGACATTCATCTGATTACACCTGAAGTTAAACAAGCATCGCTGTATGAGGTAATTGAAGGTATTCATGTACATCGAGTACCAGTAGCCCATAGTAACGACTTTTTCCACTGGGTAGTCAATTTAAATGAGAGTATGGGACTTCACGGTGGTAAATTGATTTTGGAGGAAGGACCATTTGATATTATCCATGCTCATGATTGGCTAGTTGGAGATGCAGCGATCGCTCTCAAGCATACTTTTAAAATCCCCTTAATTGCTACCATTCACGCGACAGAACACGGGCGCTATAACGGTATTTACAATGACACCCAAAACTACATTAGTGACAAAGAAAAGTTACTAGTTTATAACGCTTGGCGCATCATTGTTTGTACTGAATATATGCGGGGGGAAGTAGTCAGGGCTTTACATAGTCCTGGGAATAAAATCGACGTTATTTTTAACGGTATTCGACCGGAAAAAAAACAGCATCACGAAGATTTTCATGCTCAAGATTTTCGCCGCCAATTTGCCGCAGATCATGAAAAAATTGTTTATTACTTGGGAAGGATGACCTATGAAAAAGGTGTACCTGTATTGCTTAATGCTGCTCCCAAGGTGCTTTGGGAAATGGGAGGTTACGTTAAATTTGTGATAGTTGGTGGTGGTAATACTGACCATCTTAAACAGCAAGTTTGGGATTTAGGAATTTGGGATAAATGCTATTTTACTGGGTTTCTATCTGATGAATACTTGGATAAATTCCAAACCATTGCTGACTGTGCAGTTTTTCCTAGTCTTTATGAACCCTTTGGTATTGTGGCTTTAGAGGGTTTTGCTTCTAGAGTTCCTGTGGTGGTATCAGATACTGGTGGTTTTCCTGAAGTAGTACAACATACGAAAACAGGAATTGTGACTAAAGTAAATAATTCTGATTCTCTAGCATGGGGAATTTTGGAAGTTTTGAAAAATCCAGGTTATCGACAATGGTTGATAGATAACGCATATCAAGATTTAGAACGACGGTTTCGATGGCCGAAATTAGCGAAAAGGACAGAAGCGGTATATGAAAGAGTGGTAAAGGAGCGATCGCAAGTTGATTGGTAATTAAACACAAAGTAAAACTGAGGTTTTCGCAGAGTAGTGGAGAGAATTATTAATTACTCTGCGTTTTTTGCCATTAACAAACAGTACAAAGGCTGTACGCTGGGAATTTCCCCCTTGGGAGTGCGAGAGTTAACAATGATAGCTGTTTGCTTCACATTCCTGAGTATGACCAAGGCATTCCCAAATATAGCCAAGTGCTTGAGAAAAGCAAGAACTATGTTGTTGAAGATGGGAACCTTCCTCATATCCCACTTTACAGCAAACCGAAACCGCTACTTTGAGAAAATTAGCAGCGATGTTAGTCCGACCTTACCGAACCCCAATTATAAAATACCCCTCCTAGCTGGACCTGTACATAATTTGGGTGGTGGTGGTGCTGATGTTGATGATGCGATTCAATGGATGATTAATCAAGTCAGGGGAGGTGATAATTCTCACAAAAAAGTTAATGTTTTAGTTATTCGTGCTGCTGGTAATGATGATTATAATCAGCTAATTTATCGCATGAGAGGGGTAAATTATGTAGAAACTTTAATCATCAGAAACAGACAAGAAGCCAACAAAACGGATATTTTTGATAAGGTCAGAAATGCTGGAGTAATATTCTTCGCAGGTGGTGATCAATGTGAATATATTCGCAACTGGAAAAACACGAAATTAGAAGCTGCCATCAAGTCAGTTTATGATAAAGGTGGGGCTATTGGTGGCACTAGTGCAGGTGCAATGATTCAAAGTGAATATGTTTATGATTCCTGTGCTTGTGAAGATAGCATTGAAACCAGTGAAGCACTGGATGATCCTTATCGCAACATTACCTTTACCTATAACTTTTTCCAGTGGAAGCATTTGCGAAGAACGATTATTGATACCCATTTTGATGAACGCAAAAGAATGGGGAGAATTATGGTTTTTATTGCGCGACAAATTCAAGATGGTGTGTCTGCGACTGCGTTAGGAATTGCTATTAGTGAAGAAACATCTTTACTTGTGGATAAATATGGTATTGCTAAAGTAATGGGGAGGGGTGCTGCTTATTTCGTGCTGGGAGATCATCCCCCAGAAGTTTGTCAACCTGGAAGTCCTCTAACATATTCCGATTATAAAATTTGGAGAGTTCCTAGAGGTGAGACTTTCGATTTAAATAAGCTACCGTCAAAGGGTTATTATCTAAGGAGTGTGAAGCGGGGAAGGTTTGATTCTGATCCTTATTGAGTCATGGGATTTTGGATTTTAGATTTTAGATTTTGGATTTTAGATTTTGGATTTCTCGTTCCCATACTCTGTATGGGAATGAATTCTGGAAGACTCTGGCTTCCTTAAAAGTAGAGTCAGAGACTCCTTTCCGGTATTCCCAGTCTCTGACTGGGAACAAGACATAAGGGGGGGATTCGAGTTTACTAACAACTGACTACTGATAATTTTCTTAGACTTTTGACAGTAGTAATTAAATGTTCTGCAACTGTATCTATTTCCTCAACAGTATTAAATCTCCCAATTCCAAACCGTACCGAAGCATAAGCTAATTTTTCAGGATGTCCTAAAGCTGTAAGTACATAGGAAGGTGCAACATTATTTGAAGAACAAGCAGAACCAGAAGATACTGCTACTAGTGGTTGTAAACCTAAAGAAAGTGCAGCACCATCCACACCTTCAACACTAATATTCAAATTTCCTGCTAATCGTTTTTGGGGATGTCCATTAATATAAATTCCCTCCAAAGTTGATAACTGTTTCCACAGTCTTTCCCGCAGTTCTTGTAGCCTCAAATTTTCTGTTTCTTGTTCTGTTAAAGCGATTTGCACAGCTTTACCAAAACCAACTATTTGCGGTGTATATAAAGTTCCAGAACGCATACCTCTTTCATGGCCACCCCCGTGCTGTTGTGCTGCAAGTTTAACTCTGGGGTTGCGTCTACGAACATATAAAGCACCAATACCTTTGGGACCGTATACTTTATGGGCAGTTAAAGACATTAAATCAATGTTTAATGCTTCTACATCTAAGGGGATTTTGCCAATAGCTTGAGCCGCATCTGTATGAAATAAAATTTCTTTTTCACGGCAGATTTTACCGATGTCTGCTAAAGGTTGTAAAACCCCAATTTCATTATTTCCAGCCATGACTGATACTAAAATTGTATCATGACGCAAGGCTTTTTCTAATTGTTCTAAATCAATTAATCCATCTTGATTAACTGGGAGAATGGTAATTTCAAAACCCATGCTTTTTAAATATTCACAAGGGTCTAAAACTGCTTTATGTTCGGTTGCGACAGTAACAATATGTTGACCTTTGGAAAAATACGCTTCTGCTACACCTTTGATGGCTAAATTATTCGCTTCTGTTGCACCACTGGTAAAGACAATTTCTTCCGGGTTAGCATTAATAGCAGTTGCTAAAATTTCCCTGGTTTGTTTAACTGCTGCTTCTGATTCCCAACCGTAAACATGACTGATACTAGCTGCGTTACCAAACTTTTCTGTAAAGTAAGGAATCATGGCATTTAGTACCCGTTCATCTACGGGGGTGGTAGCGTGACAATCAAGGTAAATGGGACGATTAGACATAACTTATATCAACAATTAACTCAATATTTGACCTATTTTTTTGAGGATTTTCAGAACTTGATATAGTTCGTTTTCACGTCTATATAAAGTGAATCTATCAGACAAAGCATACCTGGGTTGATCTTTTTGGGTGAGTTTGAGAAATTGGAAATCTTCACCATTAATTACCAATGAATATAGAGGATAATCAGGTTGAGGATTAGCCAACATATAAGTAAGTGCTTGGGGTATGGCTTTAGCTAAGGAAAAATTAGCCCTCTTAGCTTCAATTACCAATAACCATAACTGCTGTTGCAGAACTAAAACATCAATTTTACCTTTGATGATCTCTGTAATTTCTTCTCCTGTTTCCTGTTCATCAGTGATTATTGTTTCACTAATTTCTATAGGTTCTTCTGTAGCAATATAAAAAGGAGACTGATAGAAACCAGCTAAATCTAGTAAGGGAGATAATACCACTAATTTAACTGCATCTTCTAAAATACTAGAAGTTTCCACTAAGCCAAGATAATTCTTTCTAACTCGGTCTAAATATTGCTGTTCTAATTCAGAGATTATCGGTAAATATTCTAACCACTCTGTAAAAAAAAGCTCATCTCTAGACTTTTCCAGAGCAAATTTTTGTTTTAAATAAGCAAGGGTAATATTTTGTGCTTGGATAATCGGAACCATATTCCTATATTCATAAAATAGAGGTGCTATTTATATTATATAAGGTCTAAATGATCATGTTATTTTATTAACATTACCCAATCAGACAAAGTTAAAATTAATTAACAGTTTGAAAATAAACGATAAGATGACCATAAATAAATTAATAAAATCTTGGTAAGAGCGATAAATCGCTCACTACGAACTGTTTATTTAGCGGCTAGTTCTTGCAATTTTGTTAATACTGCTTGAGCATGACCTTTCGTTTTGACATTTGGCCAAGAATAGGCGATAATATTATTAGGTGAAATCAAGAAAGTTGAACGAGCAACGCCCATATATTCTTTACCCATAAATTTCTTTAAACGCCACGCACCATAGGTTTCTATTAATTGATGTTCGGGGTCACTTAATAGGGTAATTGATAGCTTATGTTTATCAATAAATTTGCAATGGGATTTGCTAGAATCTGGACTAACACCCATGATTTTAGCACCTAAAGCGGTAAATTCTGTTGCTAAATCTGTAAAATCTTTGGCTTCTGTTGTACATCCAGGGGTGTCGTCTTTGGGGTAGAAATAAAGGACTATCCACTGGTTCAAGTCAGTAAGGGTAACAAGTTTTTCGTTTTGGTCTGGGAGGGAAAATTCAGGTGCTGGTTGTCCGGTTTGGGGAATGTTAGTCATGATGGAATGATGAAAAATAAATAATTTTCAACGCGGATAAACGCGGATAAACGCAGATAGTAAGATAATAAATTATTAATTTATCTGTGTTCATCTGCGTCCATCTGCGGTTAATTATAAATCTTTTCTCCTCAAATATTAATACTATTGGGAATGCGAGAAGGTAAAAGATAAGGATATTCAACACCGCTATCTGTTAAACGTTGCTGATTTCGATCTTTAATTTTGCGTTCAATCTCTAACAAATCATTTTGAAATTGTGCTAGGATTTGTTTATCAATTTTATCTGCAAATTGAATAAAATCAGAACTTCCTAATTTACTCCAATTAATTCCACTTAATGCAAAGGTTAATTGCATTTGCTCTAAATCTCTGTCTGTTGAGGGTAACATTTCCTCTAAACTAGCTGGTGTATCTGGTCGGCTATAAATTGCTAAAGGTGCGTTGGGGACATAACTAAAGTAATCGTATTGACTAAAATTTAAGGCTGCGTGTTGGGGTCCACAGGTAAAAATGGTGATGGTTGCAATGTCGATTAATTGTTGCAAACTGCCTATTTTTGTAAACCCTGGTACACGGGGATAAGAAGGTAATTCTTGAGGTTCTATTCCTGATGCTGCTACTAGTTCTTTGGGAAACCATGCGGGTGCTTGGGGAAAGTCTGATTTAGGACGGGTGTTTAAAGGTGCGCTGAGTTCTTCAGCCCAATTTTGTAAATAGGCATCTTGTATGACTGCTTTATCATCTGGGTAGTAACGTTGTAGATAGCGCGTTGTGTATTTTGCGATCGCTTCCCATAATAACAAAGCATCATCCCGATAGGGAAAATCTGGTAATAATTTCGGTTCTATTCCCCGGACTTCGATATCATTTAATAGAGAATAATACCAAAAAGACTTTTCTCGATAAGCCTTATTCATCAACTTGGAAGAAGTTTCGATGGTGGGAGCCATCAAATTATCAATCGCTGCTCCTGCTGATAATAATATATCATTTCCCCGGTTATTAATGGCAATTAAAAACTTAAAATGGGGAGATAATAATTGATAAACTGGGTGATTACCTGGTAACTGTCTGGGAGTCGCAACAGCTAATGCTTCCATTGCTAAATGAGTATAAGCCAAATGAGCAATTAATTCATGATGGGTAGCATCCGCAGTTTGAAAGTATAATTTTGCTTTCATCCAATCATCTGCTGCTTCTCCTATAATTCCGGGAGTCACAACTCTACCTTTTTCTAATTCAATTAGTACAGGTTCTAAACCTTTATCTGTGCGATGGAATAAAGCTACTGGACTACCCACATATTTACCAGGTTGTAAATCTGTAATTTTCAAATCTTTCAAAATTGGATAGTCAGCAATAAACAAACGGCTTTCACTCGCAGACTTAATTAAATCGATATCACCATTATTAGCTAACTTGTAAGGTTGAGTAGCTAAAGCTTGAAGAAAATTTTGGTCATTTGCTTGCACTCGGCGGATAATTGTCGGGTTAGCACCTGCTAAACGTTGACGGACAAATTCCTTATCGCTCAAACCTCCCTCTCGTTCATGCACTATACTCATAAATGGAGGTTTAACATCCGCAGTTTTAGCTAATGCTTGAAAAAATAACTTTCTTTGTGCTTCATTTCTTTTGAGTGTCGGTAGATTTTTATCTACAGATTCGACTGCTTTTTTTACAGCAGAAATTGTTTGGATTAACTTTTTTCTTTCCCGGATATAACTACTATTAAATTGTTCATGGGGAGGTAAATAAAAATTAAACCATCCCGACTGAAAAACTTCACATTCTACCAATAAAGTCGAGATATTTAACCAATTTTCCTCCAAATGTGCAACTTTTTTATCTAACTGTGTCAGTAATAAAGTCCAAGGTTCTGAGAGTTTCCCTTGTTCTAACAGATTTTGACCTAGTTTGGTTAAAATGTAACGTATAACGCCATCTTCCCCAGTGTAGGGAAATAAACGTGCATATCCTTTTTGATCCAAGTTATTAGGATCATAGCGATAGTAACCTTGTTGTTCTTGCAAAGATGAGTATTTTGTCATAATTAGCTCCTGGTAATACTTGATATAAGGTAGAGGATAATATAGTTATATTTAAAATGCCACTAATTGAGATTGTCGTTACATTTAAATCTAAACCAATAAAACTATGTTACGTGATTTTACCAGTCGAGAGGAATTAATAGCTTACCTGCACGAACAATTCCCCAAAGCCGCAGAAAGAGATGATCACATTAGCAGCACTGTGGGAGGAAGGAAAGCAGCAGCAGAAAAACTCAAGAAAGTTGATCCTATCACTTACGCAAAAACACGTAATTCTTTAACTGGTGCAGTTACTAGATTATCACCTTATATTCGTTACGGCGTATTGAGTTTACGAGAAATTCGAGAAGATATCCTGGCGCGTGTGGAAAATCGAGAAAATGCGACTAAACTAATTAATGAATTAGCTTGGCGCGACTACTGGCAAAGGTTATATGCTAAACTAGGAAACAATATTTGGCAAAATCAAGAAGAATACAAAACCGGCTATAAACCAGCAGACTACGCAGTAGAGTTACCGGAAGATATCACGGAAGGGAAGACAGGACTGGTTTGTATTGATAGTTTTAGTCAGGAGTTGCGAGAAACTGGCTATATACACAATCACATCAGAATGTGGTTAGCAGCTTATATTATCCATTGGCGACGTATTCAATGGCAAGCCGGCGCAAAATGGTTTTTACAACATTTGCTAGATGGCGACCCAGCAAGTAATAATATGTCATGGCAATGGGTAGCGAGTACCTTTAGCCACAAACCTTATTTTTTCAATCGGGAAAATTTAGAACGTTACACAGAAGGGGTTTATTGTCGTCAATGTCCGCTGTATGGAAATTGTGATTTTGAAGGTAGTTATGAGGAGTTGGAAGCGCGACTTTTTCCGAACGGTGAGTTTAGTAAAAAGCCGAATAGTCAAAGTTGGCAAAAGGGGAAAAAAGGCAGGTAAAATTTTAATTTGTCAGAATCAGGATGACCAGGATATAAGTTTGCATCTGAAGTTTCGTATTTTGATATTTTTGTGATGTTAAGACTTGACAAGACGAAAAATTTGTTGTACACTTATGTTATGAGTGGAAATCTGTGGGTGCAATATATATAGGGTTTTTAATCAATCACGAAGACACGTTCACCGAAGGTGTTCCCTAAGGGTAGGACACGAAGGAAGAAAAGAAGTTTCTTGTTTTTTTTGGCGATCGCATATGATCACAAAAATCCCAACCACCAATTTATCAACCACATCCTGTACATCCTTAAATCTTGGTTATCCTGATTCTGACAAATTTTTAGACTTGACAAGTCGAAAAGATTATTGTACACTTATGTTATGAGTGGGAATCTGTGGGCGCAATATATATAGGGTTTTAAACTTCCAACACCGTCATTTTCACCCACATTAAAAAATCCCCACAACAAATTTATCAATCACATCCTGTAAATCCTCAAATCCTGGACATCCTGATTAAGACAGAAGAAATCCCCAACTTCCAAAAAACAATCATTCAATCACATCCTGTAAATCCTCAAATCCTGTAAATGTAAATCCTGATATGGCTACGCCACGCTTCGCTATCAGACAATTAATTAACAAAAGGATTTTCAATCTTTAATCCAGCAATTCCTTGAAAATCATTAACATTTCTTGTCAGTAAAACTGCGTCTTGATTTATGGCTGTAGAAGCGATAATTGCATCAGGAAGTTTAATTTTACACTGTCGTTTTAATTTGATTGTCTGATCTTCAATCTCTCGTAAAAATGGAATGGTGTTAAACTGGGATAGCAAATCTTCAATAGACTGTTCCTCCTCTTTTGATAAACCTGAAAAACTCAGTAATTCAATGCGGATAATAGGTGAAACCAGAACTTCGTGCAAATTCAAGAATTTTTCTGTAAAAAATGAACTAACTGTTAATTCATCGGCTAAATAGTAAATAAAAATATTTGTATCATAAACATATCTCATTCGTCCCACTCCTGACGCAGAGTATCTAAATGAGTCAGCATTGCTTCTTTTTTATGCTTTAAAATTCCTTTAGCTTGAGTAATTTTTTCATAGTCCTTTTTCCAATGTAAAAGCATTGACTCTGGTACATCTACTGTAATTGAATCTTCATCCTGAGATACAAGATAATATCTTGGTATTTTGATTAGTGGCATAGTTTCATCTTCCTATAGGAATCATATTTGATTCTTGAAAAACACTCCGTACACTTTCCCTGTTCCCTGTTCCCCGTTCCCTGTTCCCTCTCTACACAGATAATTTCAAAAATCAAATACCAGTTCTATATTTACTTTCTCATTTCCCTGCTTCTCAGATTTATTTGGGAAATAATTATCTTGATGAATAAAAACCTTATATATATGGGCGCACACTTTCCCATTGATACCATAAGCATACCCAAAACTCGGAACACTGTCAATCCCCCAAGCTGAAATCACCAAAAATCGTTGGCTTATTGACACCATTCTCAATAATAATGAGAATAGACCCCCATCTATTGCAAAAAAACTTTTTTTCTCAAATCACATACAAATAACTCATATTCTCTCTGCGACTCTGCGTGAGCAAAAAAAAGCACAAACCGAATATAATATTGATTGAACCCCAAAATAATAAACTATAAAAAAATGCCATCTACCGTTACCCTCACTATTACCACAGGGAAACTATCAGGAAAACAATATATAGAAGTTATAGATTTAGCTTTAACAGAAAAACCGCAAATATATTTTCAAACTGCGATAGAATTTAAGGAAGCTTTGTTAAAATCTATCTGATATGAATAAACCAATTATTTGGATAAATGGAGATTGTTTAAGTCCCCAAAACCCAACATTACAAGAATATCCTAACACTCCAGCAGTTTGGGTTTGGGATGATGCTTTAATAGAAGAATGGCAACTCAGTTTAAAACGCCTAACTTTTATTTATGAATGTTTACTAGAATTACCTGTAGAAATTCGTCGGGGAAACGTAGCTGAAGAAATTATCAAATTTGCTCAAGAATATGATGCTAATTTAGTTGTCACCACAAATAGTCCCAGTCCCAGATTTCAAGATATTTGTCATCAAGTTGAAAAATCTTTACAGTTAGAAGTATATGAAGTAGAAGCATTTTTCGATTATGATGGATTTATTGACTTGCAGCGATTTTCCCGTTATTGGAAAGTAGCTGAAAAATATGTTTTTGAATGAATATAAAAATTGACCTAAATAGTTAGAAAATAAATATAGCAGATTGCAGATCAATGAGGTATGGAATCAAAATTGAAACCTATACACATTAGCCTGTTTCACTCCTGACTCCTGACTCCTGATAGCGTGGCGTGGCGTAAGCCATATTCTGCTGTATAGTTCGTGATCATCACTAACCAAAATGCCTAACCTACTTGCTGACGTACAAAATTTACTCTCTGATCTGATATCCCGCTATTCCTCCCGCGTTGATTATCTGATGATTCGTTTAGAAGAAGCAGAAGGAACAGATATTTTATTGCGTGGTGACAAAGTAGAAACCCTCAGTGAAGGCATTTCTATTGGTGGCCATGTTCGTGCTTGTTATAAAGGTGGCTGGGGACTAAGTAGTTTCAACCAGTTGGTTACTATTCAAGAAAGGATAGAAGAAGCGATCGCAGCAGCTAGAATAGTGGGAGATGAAGAAACTATACTCGCACCCATTGATCCAATACAAGCTATATGTAATTTACCTCTGACAGGTATCGATCCGCGTACAGTTTCCCTAAAACAGAAAAAAGAATTGTGCGATCGCTATACTGAATTATTAAAAAGTGTTGACCCCCGCATCACCACCACCTCAGTCCGCTATGGTGATAGCGCCCAAAGAGTGATTATTGCTACCTCAGAAGGAACCCTGATTGAGCAATCTTGGCTAGATATGGAAATGCGCTTTGCGGCTACAGCCAGAAATGGCGACACCGTACAAACTGGGAGAGAAACCGTAGGTTCACGCAAAGCCTACGAAGATTTAGTAAATTTAGATCCCCAAGTTAAAAGTGCCGCTGAAAGGGCAGTTACGGCTTTATCCTTACCACCAGTCAAAGGTAACACTTATACCGTAGTGATTGATCCAATACTTAGCGGTTTATTTGTCCATGAAGCTTTTGGGCATCTTTCTGAAGCGGATATGGCCTATGAAAACCCTGATTTACTCGAAGTTATGACCCTGGGAAGGCGTTTTGGTCCCCAAGAACTGCAAATTTTTGATGGTGCTGCTCCCCAAGGCCATAGAGGTAGTTATTTTTACGATGACGAAGGCACACCTGCGACAACGACGCAATTAATCAAAGATGGGGTTTTAGTCGGAAGGTTGCATTCTCGTGAAACTGCGGGCAAATTAGCAGAAGCACCTACAGGTAATGCACGTTGTCTCGATTATCACTTTTCTCCCATTGTCAGGATGACAAATACCTGGATTGAACGAGGTAATACCCCAGTTGCCGACTTATTTACTGGTATTAAAGAAGGCGTATATGCTCGTAACTGGTTAGGTGGGATGACAAACGGGGAAATGTTCACCTTTAGCGCCGGGGAAGCTTGGATGATTAGAAATGGTAAAATAGCTGAACCTGTGAAGGATGTCACCCTTTCCGGTAATGTTTTCCAAACCCTCGCAGATATAGAAGCGATAGGTGATGATTTTTACTGGGATGAATCAGGTGGATGTGGTAAAGGTGGACAAAACGGTTTACCTGTTGGTTGCGGTGGTCCGAGTTTGCGTATTCGTGATGTAGTTGTGGGGGGAGAAAGTTAATTTCTCAAGAAGGGAACAGGGAACAGGGAACAGTTATTTGGCGTTACTGATTAAGAGTATGATTTTGTTTCACGCAGAGGCGCTCCAGTCACAGAGAGTAAGAGTTTGAAATCATTGATTTTTCAATTTCATACCCTAATTCAGCAACGCCTTCTTCTACCTCCTGACCTCCTTCCCTGACTCTGACGGGGAACGTAAATTAAAGGTTCTACTTTTCATCACCTCATCTACCTGTTGTAAAAGCGATTCTAAACTAGAAGAATTATCTAAAACCACATCAGCACGGGCAATTTTTTCTGTTATTGCTAACTGACTATTAATTCTTGCTGCGGCTTGTTCATCGGTTAAATTATTACGTTGAATTAATCTTTGCTTTTGCTGTTCTGCGGAACAAGAAACCACCCAAATTTCACTCACTAAATTTTCTAAACCAGCTTCAAATAATAGAGGAATAACTAAAACTAAAGTATTTGCAGATGATTCATGAATAGCTTGAGAAAAACAATTCCTTACATAAGGATGAATAATATTTTCTACCCAATCACGTTCTTCTGGTTGATTAAAAATTATTTCTCCCAGTTTTAGACGGTTTAAATTATCATCTGGAAGTAAAATTTCTTTACCGTAATGTTGGGCAATTTGTGCGAGGATAGGTGAACCAACAGATACTGCTTCTCTGGCATAAATATCTGCATCTAAAATCGGTAAATTATAAGTAGTAGCTAAATAATTAGCCACTGTACTTTTACCCGTAGCAATACCCCCAGTTAAACCTATTAAGCGTTTGGTCATTAGTTATTAGTTATTAGTTATTAGTCATTAGTTATTAGTCATTAGTTATTAGTCATTAGTTATTAGTCATTAGTTATTAGTCATTAGTTATTAGTCATTAGTTATTAGTTATTAATTTATATTTACCCAATCACCAATCACCAATCACCAATCACCAATCACCAATCACCAATCACCAATCACCAATCACTTACTAGCCCATTGAATAATTGCTTTGAGTAAACCATCTACAGTGTATTCTTCCGCTTCTAAATCGACACGACCAAATAAATCAAAACAAGTTTTAGAAGTTTGGGGCCCAATGGAAGCAATACAAGTTTTGTCTAAGTAATGTGTGATTCCTTCGGGAAATTTAGTTGCTGTTAATAGACAGAAAAATTGTGCAGTTTTAGAACTAGCAAAGGTAATGACATCTAAGGCGTGGTGTTGCAAAGCTATTTCTGCTGCTGGAGGAATAGTCTGGGGACAGAAAGATTCATAAGCGGGAACTTCGATGACTTCTGCACCCTTGGACGTTAATTCTTTGACTAAAACTTGTCTTCCACCGCTTTCAACTCTGGGAAATAAAATCTTTTTACCTGCTAGGTTTTCCGGAAAGTTGATAACTAAAGAATCAGCAATAAAGTGGGGAGGAATAAAATCTGGTTGAATATTGTGTTTTTTAAGACTTTGGGCTGTTTTCTGACCCACAACGGCAATTCTCACCCTAGCTAAGGCGCTTTTATCTTTACTTTTGGCTTGGAGTCTGCTAAAAAAGTAGTCTACGCCGTTAGTGGAAGTGAAAATTAACCAGTTAAAAGTTGATAACTTAGATATTGCCTGGTCTAAAGGTTGCCAGCTGGAAGGAGGACCTATTTCTAAAGCGGGTAATTCAATTACTGTAGCACCTTCGGCGGTCAGGCGATCGCTAAATTGGCTGGACTGTCCAACTGAACGGGTAACTAAGATGGTTTTACCTGCGAGGGGACAAGTGGGAGGATGGGAGGATGGGGATATAGGGATATTGCTATGCACGATTTTATAGTTGGCAGAGGAGTAATTGATAACAGTTTATATTTTTTTATGTTATGTACCAATCCTCACTAATTGGTGAATGATAATATCCGCAACTTATTATACAAATTGGGTATCTCATTATTCTATAGGAACTCCCGTAATCTTACAACTTCACCAATAACAATTACAGCAGGGGAAAGAGATAAATCAGCAGTTTGTGCCAAAATATTACCCAGTTCACCTGTCCAAACTTCTTGACTAGGAGTTCCTGCCCAACGGATGATAGCAATGGGTGTGGAGTGCAATAGCCCATATCGTAGCAGTTGATAGACTATCTCCGCTAGATTTTTTCCCCCCATCAAAATTACCAAAGTTTCTAATCTTGATAGTGCTTCCCAGTCTAAAACCTCTGGTTCATGTGCTGTCAACACAGCAAAACAGCGACTGAGAACGGTATCTGTTAGGGGTATTCCTGCTAATAAAGGTGCTGCTAACGCTGAAGATATTCCCGGTATCACTTCAAATTCACAACCAGCAGCTTTTAGGGCTTCAATTTCATAAATACAGCGTCCAAAAATAAATGGATCACCTGATTTAAGTCTAACAACTTGTTTACCTTCCAGGCAATGCTTCACCAATAAATTGTTAATTTCAACCTGGGGAGTGCTAGGTTTACCACCACGTTTACCAACATCTAATTTTAAACAATCTGCTGGTACACAGTCTAACAATTCGCTATCTACTAAAGCATCATAAATTAAAACCTCAGCAGATGCCAAGAGACGATAGGCTTTAACAGTTAAATAAGCCACATCTCCAGGACCCGCACCAACGATGTAAACTTTTTTAGTCATTAGTCATTAGTCATTAGTCATTGGTAAAAACCTCTTCCCTGTAACCTCTTCCCTGTCACCTGTCATCTGTCACCTGTTCCCTGTTCCCTGTTCCCTGTTCCCTATTTCTTTGAGAATTTTATCTATGGTTGCTGCTTTTTGAGGTTGACGCTGTTTTTGGAATAAAGCTTTTGATGTTTGTAAGTTCTTTATTGCCTCTTCTGGATTTTTTTGCAGTAGTAAAATATTTGCTAATCTCAAATAAGCATCGGCATTTTTGGGACTGCGACTAATTACAGCACTGAATAATTCTTTAGCTTCCTCAATTTTACCTTGGTAATTTAAAATATCACCCAATAATAACCGCACTACATCATTAGTAGAATTAATAGCAATCACCTTACGAAAAGCGGCTTCTGCTCCTTCATAATCTTTGGCTTGAAATAGATTAACTCCTTTTTGAAATAAATTTGAAGTTATCAACGTTTTCCAAGCAAAATAAATTAGTAAGCCTATACTGATAGCTACTAAAGATATAGCGACAATATTACTAGTGGGTGAATTTTCTAACATAATTTCAAGCTAAAGTTTAAGCTAAAATACAAGCGATAGGGAAAATTAGATATTCGATGAAAAACAGTTTCCAGATAAACTGATAAAACTGCGAAATTGCGCTTTTATCTTGTAAGTCTACCTTCCTACTTTGTCTCCACATCACAATCAAGGGTATGATATGGGTAATAAACAGAAAGATGGGGTTAACTTCAGCTATCCTGAACACACCAACAAAAATCATCCCCATATAGCAAACAGTTAACACCCAAAGGGCAAGATTAAATACTGATTGTTGTCCTAGTTGGAGGGTAAAAGTAGTAATATTGTAAAGTTTATCGCCCTCCATATCGGGGATATCTTTAAAGATAGCGATCGCAAATGTAAACACCAAAATAAATACCGTCAAAACCCATACAGCAGCAGGTATACCTTGGCTTCTTTGCAACAACCAGCTAAAATGCAAAAACAGTCCTAAATTAACAACAGTTCCTCGCACCGAAAAAATACACAATGCTGCCCAAAAAGGAAACTGCTTCAAGCGAATAGGTGGTAAAGAATAAGCAGTACCAATAATTAAACTTATTCCCACCATCCCCAATAAAAAAGGACTATTTAGCCAAGCTAAAACCAAAGCTAAAATCCCAGTAATAATGACAATTAAATTGCCTTGTTCTTTAGTAAATTCTCCTGAAGCTATAGGTAAATGAGGCTTATTAATTTTATCAATTGCCACATCTTCCAACTGATTTAAACCAACAATATAGATATTTCCAGATATGCAAGCTAACCAAGTTCCTAAAAGTTGACCTAAATGCACTCCAGAAAAACTTGTAGAAGTGACACCTAGAGTCAGCAAATATAAACCCAACACACTTAAACTTGTGCCAATAATTGTATGTGGTCGAGAAAACTTCCACAAAGCATAAAGCCAACTTCCCGGAAAAATAGGCGAATTTTGTTGAGAAAACTGATTCATTACTCGATTTTGGATTTTAGATTTTAGATTCAACCTACAGATAAATCCATAGGCTTGTAACAAATTACAAATTACAAATTATCAATTATTTCTGTCCACATAACAAACCAAACCGAATTAATCCCCGTTCATAACCTCGACGCATCAGCCCCAAAGAAAGCGCCCCTTGAATTGTACTCCAACCAGAAAACAGTAATCCCAAAAATGCCTGGGGAGTAAAAGCCGAATCAATAACCACATTCCAAAAAGGAGCAACAGCAGTTGACCAATCAGCCGTGCGAATGTTGTTTAATGGTAATTGATGAGCGATCTCCTCATACTCTGGCAACGAAATCACATAAGGCAAACAATAAACCCGATAGATATCCTGCAAATGCTTTTGCTCATCCGCAGTTAGTGGTGACTGATCCGTAGGTCGATGACACCAAGTTACCATAATCAGAGTACCACCAGGCTTTAACACCCGATAACACTCTTGCAGAAACTTAGTTTTATCTGGCATATGTTCACCACTTTCTAGCGACCACACCAGGTCAAACGAATTATCAGCAAAAGGCATTTCTTGAGCATTGGCAACCAGAAACTGACTTCTTGCACCCAAATTAGCTTCCAAGGCTCGTTGGGTCGCTCTAGTGGCTTGTACAGGGCTGAGAGTAATTCCCGTTGACTTGGCATTAAACTTTTGGGCTAAGTATAAAGAACTGCCACCAATTCCACAACCTACATCAAGGATATGGTCTGCATCCTTTACCCCTGACCAGTTCAGCAGTTCTTCGATTAAATCAATTTGCGCCTGACGACGGTCTTTTTGCTGCTTACCATCTGTACCATAATAGCCGTGGTGCATATGTTCTCCCCAAATTTGTTCCCACAAACCAGAGGAAGCATCGTAAAATTGTTGAATTTGCTGATAAAGTGTTGTACTCATGAATCTACCAGATGAAGATCAAGCCAAATTAAAAAAAACATATTGCTAGGCTACCATCTGTGTATTTAATTAGATAAGGCGATTTTGCTTTTATAGGAAAATTTTGAATTACTTATGACTGTTGCTCGCACAATCTGCTTGGGATTTTTGGCTGTCATCCTAGCAGGAACCATCCTGTTAATGATGCCTTTCTCAACTAGTAATGGTATGTGGAATGACCCAACTGTAGCACTTTTTACTTCTACTTCCGCAGTTTGTGTTACAGGTTTATCAGTAGTTGATCCTGGGACTTATTTTTCCTTTTGGGGTCAACTGTTTATGGTACTGTTGGTGCAGATTGGTGGTTTAGGATACATGACAACTACCACCTTTCTGATTTTGTTAATTGGCAGAAGATTTGACTTGCAGCAAAAAGTAGCAATTCAACAAGCTTTAGACCGTCCAGGAATGAGTGGTAGTACGCAAATTATCCGTTCAATTATAGCTACAACCATGATTTTTGAAATCACGGGTATCTTTTTATTACTACCAGTTTTTGTTCCTGAATATGGTTGGGATAAAGGATTGTGGTTAGCAATATTTCATAGTGTCAATTCTTTTAATAATGCAGGTTTTAGTCTGTTCAAGGATAATTTAATCGGTTATCAAACTTCTTTGTTAGTAGTGTTCACCGTGACAGGATTAATTATTTTTGGAGGAATTGGTTATCAGGTAATTTTAGATATGTATCTATGGTTGCGTGATAGACTGTTAAAGAAACCCAATGCCATAGTATTTTCTCTAGATTTTAAAGTAGCAACCAGTACGACTTTGTTGCTTTTAGTGTTGGGAACAGTTGCCTTTCTTTGTATAGAAGTTAGGAATCCTCAAACCTTTGGGAATTTTAGTTTTTCTGACCAATTATTATTAGCATGGTTTCAATCTGTCACACCTAGAACAGCTGGATTTAACACCATCGATATTGGCAAAATGACTGATGCAGGTTTATTTATCACCATTGCATTAATGTTTATTGGTGCAAGTCCAGGTGGTACAGGTGGAGGTATAAAAACTACTACATTGAGAGTTCTCACCAGTTGTACAAAAACTATACTCCAAGGGAAAGAAGAAGTTTTACTGTATGATCGGAAGATAGCAATATCACTGATATTAAAAGCTGTAGGTGTAGTTGTTGGTTCTCTAGCTACTGTGATTGGGGCAACAATTTTAATTAGTCTCACAGACCCGAAATTAGAGTTTATTCAAATTCTGTTTGAAGTGGTATCAGCATTTGCTACAGTAGGCTTATCTACAGGTATAACCGCTGGTGTTTCCACAGCAGCAAAACTGATTTTAATTATCACAATGTATATTGGCAGAGTCGGTGTTTTATTATCAATGTCAGCTATATTAGGTGATCCTCGTCCTAGCAGAGTTCACTATCCTGAAGAAAATTTACTTGTTGGTTAATTGGGGACTGGGGACTGGGAAGATAGGGAGTTTCATAACCCAACGACAAATGACAAATGACAAATAACTAATGACAAATTATGAACCTTTCATCATTAAAGTTTTTTCGCAGTTTACGCCAGGATAACCAGCAATTTGCTGTAATTGGGTTAGGTCGTTTTGGTCGTTCTGTTTGTTCTACACTGCATAATTTAGGTTATCAAGTTCTGGCTACAGATGTTGATGAAAAGCTAGTTTCAGAAGCATTAACTGAGGAAATAGTTAGTCATGCTGTACAACTAGACTCAACTGAACCTGCTGCACTCAAAGAAGCTGGTATTTTTGAATTTGATACAGTAATTGTGGCAATTGGTAACTATGTTCAAGAAAGCATTATTACTACTCTCAACGTGAAAGAAGCTGGAGTACCTCATGTAGTTGCTAAAGCCTCTAGTGAAGTTCACCGCAAGCTGTTAAAAAGAGTGGGGGCAGATCATGTAGTTTTCCCTGAATATGAAGCTGGTTGTGCTTTAGCAAGAACACTGACTAAACCATCAATTCTAGATCGATTTGACCTTGATCCAGATCATAGTATTGTTGAGTTGATTGTCCCTGATGAATTCCACAATAAAACTGTTGCGGAAATTCAACTTCGGAATCGTTATGGTTTAAATTTATTGGCAGTGAGTCAGGATGGTAAATTTAAAATTAATCCTGACCCATCTAAGCGATTAGAGCGGGGTTCAGCAATGGTAGTGATTGGCTGTAATAAAGATATTAATCGTTTACCAATTTGAAGGCAAGAGGCAGGAGGCAGAAATTATTAATGTGTAAAATCTAAAATCTAAAATTTTCTTCCTCCCCATCTCCCCATCTCCCCATCTCCCCATTTCCCCATCTCGCCATCTCCCAACCTCCTCAGCTATAATTTCACTTCTGATTTGAGTTGGAATTTGTTGGTTCTGTTGGCATTTGTTCTGGCTGTGGTAGCTGTAGTTGAAAGGTATTAGGCTCATTAGTCGGATTAACTGGTGTTGCTTGCTCAGGTGGTGGCAACACTACATCACCGCTAGGAGTGGGAGTTGTTGTTTGATTAACTTCAGGTTTTTTTGGTGCTAAGTATTGGGAAATTTTCTGGGTCATCTCGTCAATTTTTGAGGTTTGTTCTGTATTTCCTTGTTGACCATACTCTTGACGAGCGCGTTTAAATGCTTGATTAGCTTCTTTGAGATTTCCCTGATTATATAAAGTTACTCCTAAGTTATAGTAAGCTAAAGCATTTTTGGTATTTTGGCGAATAGCTTGTTGGTAAACGGCAATAGCTTCTGAAGGTTGACCTTGAATGACTAAAAGACTGCCCAAGTTGTTATAAGCTACAGTATTTTTAGGATCAAGCTTTAAGACTTGACGATAGTTAGAAATTGCTTGTTCTGTTTGACCTTCTTGCTGGAGAGCGATCGCTAAATTCAAGTAAGCATTCACATTACTGCTATCTAAATTAATAGCTCGCTGATAAGATGCGATCGCCTCCTCACGCAGTTCTTGTTCATACAAGAGCAAACCTAGATTATAGTGAGCAGATGCCATCGTCGGATTTATGACCAAAGCTTGTCGGTAAGCAGTAATCGCTGCTTCTTTCTGTTCCTGTTTTTGCAAAGCTAACCCCAAATTGTAATAAGCCTCGCCAAAATTGGGAATAAGTCTAACTGCTTCCCCATATTCTTGTACAGCTAAATCTAGACGATTTTGCTCCATCAAGATATTGCCTAAATAATTCCGTGCCAAACCAATATTGGAATCTCGCTGCAATGCTTGACGAAAGGCTGATTCTGCACCTTGTAAGTCTTTGCGGTTATAGCGTGTAACTCCCTGTTGGTAAAACATAGCTGCATCCAAATCCTGAGAAACCACATTTTGCGCCAACAACTTACTACCAGGTAAATCAATAGCCGGTAAAGCCAACACTAAAAATGCAGAGGAAGCAAACAGAAGTCCCAATCGCTGTACAGAACTTTTGTAAAATGTTCCTTTAAATTGACTGTGTAAGCACTGATTAAATTGCAGTTTTTTAGACATATAGCAGCCCTGTATTTAAAGTTGAGATCCTCACAACATCAGAGTACCCATAACTACATCAAAAATTCACA
Source organism: Anabaena sphaerica FACHB-251 (assembly GCF_014696825.1). Taxonomy (NCBI): domain Bacteria; kingdom Bacillati; phylum Cyanobacteriota; class Cyanophyceae; order Nostocales; family Nostocaceae; genus Anabaena; species Anabaena sphaerica. Next base: position 37,196 of record NZ_JACJQU010000025.1, read on the forward strand.
ATTCAATTCATAATTCGTAGGGAACAGGGAACAGGGAACAGGGAACAGGGAACAGGGAACAGGGAACAGGAAACAGGGAATAGGGAATAGGGAATAGGGAATAGGGAACAGGGAATAGCGAACAGGGAACAGGGAATTGGTAATTAGGTTATTCATCTTCTCAGTCCCCAATCACCAATCACCAATCACCAATCACCAATCACCAATCACCAGCATTAAGAGTTGCTGCTGGCAAAATTAGCATGGCATCACCAAAGGAATAGAAACGATATTGAGATGCGATCGCTTGTTGATAAATCTTCAACAACCTTTCTCTACCAATCAAGGCGCTTACCAGCATCAGCAAACTAGAACGGGGTAGGTGAAAATTGGTAATTAAACCCTCTACCACCTGCCATTGATAACCAGGATAAATAAATAAATTTACCTTACCCACATAAGGTTGTAAAGACCCAGATTGTGCAGCACCTTCTAAAGCCCGGACTACTGTAGTACCAACAGCAATAATTCGCCCTCCAGCAGCTTTAGTAGCGCGGATTTGCTCTACTGTGGCGGCGCTAACTTCAATCCATTCTGCGTGCATTTGGTGAGTAGTCACATCTTCCACTTCCACAGGACGAAAAGTACCGACTCCCACGTGCAGAGTTAAAAAAGCTTGATTAATGCCGCGATCGCGCAATTTTTGGAAAAGCTCTGGTGTAAAGTGTAAACCTGCCGTTGGTGCAGCGATCGCTCCTTGTTCCTGAGCGTATACAGTTTGATACTGTTCATCAGCAGCAGTTGACGCATTGATATAAGGAGGCAAAGGTATTTCCCCAAATTTCTCCAACACCTGCACTAAAGACATATTCTCCGGTACATCAAACTGCAACAACCGCCCCCCAGTTGCTTCATCTCTTTCCACAACTGTAGCCCTCAGTTCAGTACCCAAGGCTGATCTGTCCCCATCAAAAATAATCTTAGTTCCCACCTTGAAGTGCTTTCCTGGCTTCACCAAAGCTAACCAACAGTTATGCTGTCTTTCTTCCAACAGCAACACTTCCACCACAGCCCCCGTAGACTTGCGACCATACAACCTTGCTGGAATAACTTTTGTATTATTCATCACTAACAAATCCCCCGGTTGTAGGAGTTCAGACAAATCCCGGAAAATGTAGTTGAGGGCTGGTGTTTCCTTACCTGTATTGGGAGAATTTACCACCAGTAAACGTGAACTATCTCTGGGTACAGCCGGATTTTGGGCAATCAGTTCAGTCGGAAGTTCGTAATCATACCCAGATAATGAACGGTCTAAATCAACATCTTGAATCTCTAAGTTAGACATTTTTTCAAAGGGAACAGGTAACAGGTAACAGGTAAAAGGGAGAAAAATAACAACTGACCAATGACAAATTACCAAAATTGGGTAAATCTCCCCATACAAAAACGGGGACTTTTACCCTACCGGGAACTATCCTTTATTCAGGAAGATATAGATGTAGGATTGGATTTGATCCCAAACACCATCATGGAATATTTATATTACCTGGCAAATGCTAGTCTAACGCTCAGGGTCGTTCAACACCTGCACAGTAGACCCCAAACTCCTGTTTCCTTCATCACCGTAATTCATCAAATTGATGGTTGGGTAGTGAGAATCAAACTTAGAGAGCCTATCTCAGCCCAAGAAGATGGTGATTTTCGGGCTTTCTTCAATGAATTAGGAATTAGTTACGAGCCACCCATGAGGGTACAAATGGCACTTTGGAGCTTGGAGGCGGGACAGCATCCCGTGGATGTGATGCGTCGCTACCAAGTAGCTATTGTATCTCATGGTAGCCCAGAAAAAGAGGAAATCGAAGCATTCCGACAACAATTTGTCCGAGGTTTGGGCTATTGTCCAGAAACTTTGGCGTGAAAAGAAGTGACTGGGGACTGGGGACTGGGGACTGGGGACTGGGGACTGGGGACTGGGTAAACATTTTTCCCAAGTACCAATTACTAATTACCAATTACCAATTACCAATTACCAATTACCAATTACCAACCACTAATTAATAACTGGCATATCAAAAGCTGCTGGTATGTATTCAAGCAGCTTAAAATTATACCCAGCTATTGATAAACTAGCTAGGGATTCTGGGGTAACTAGCGTCCCCTCAAGTTTTTTTGACAAGCGTTGAGAAAAGACAATAGCCACATCAAAGCGACACGGATAATCGGCTTTTTCAGGATACTGAGCTAAAAATATTTCAGCAGTGCTACAGAGTTTTGCTTGCTTTTGTAACGTGATAGCATTTCTCCCTCCGGCATCCCAACTACCTGCACTGCGGGTTTTCACTTCTACAAATGCCAGTATTGAGTTTTGAGGATTAGGGGTTTGCTGGGTTACTGTTGCTGTTTGATCGTGATACTGGGCAATAATATCAATTTCTCCCCAGCGACAAGAAAAGCGACGGTGCAGAATTTCCCAACCTGTAGATTGTAACCATTGTGCTACTAGGTCTTCTCCTATGTCACCGATATCAGCATAATTAGATGCAGGAGGTTTAGGCATGAATTAAAAATAGTGAAAAATTACCATGAATACAAAGTATCGATTTTTGTCACTCATACTCAGTTTACTGCTTTGGGCAATTATTCCCATGACAGCATTAGTCGGTTTAACATCAACGGCTTCGGCTCTAGAATACAACAAAGAAATCTTGATTGAAGCTGATTTTTCTGGACGTGATTTAACAGATTCCAGCTTTACCAAAGCTAATCTTCGTCAGAGCAATTTCAGTGGTGCTAACTTGCGTGGTGTGAGCTTCTTTGCAGCTAATCTAGAGTCAGCAAACTTGGTAGGGGCTGATCTCACCAATGCTACTTTGGATTCTGCACGTCTGATTAAAGCAAATTTAACCAATGCAGTGTTAGAAGGTGCGTTTGCTGCTAGTGCTAAATTTGATGGTGCTATAGTTGACGGAGCAGATTTTACTGATGTACTGTTGCGTCGGGATGAGCAAGATAAATTATGCAAACTGGCTAAAGGTACTAATCCTGTAACGGGTAGGGATACACGGGATACTTTATTTTGCCCCTAGATGGTGATCAATCTTCAGGATTGAGTTAATTTGACTACAACAGTGCTGAGTGCTGTTAGCGTAACAAGAGTTATGTGTTGAGACAAAGAAAATAAAAAGAGTTATTTATGATGTATTACTCAACACAGCCTATGGGAAGGAACCCTCCAGGCGTTTAAAGCACTCAGTACTATTGAAGGAGAAGGCTGGATGTTCACCCATTTAAAAATTTTCCTACAGCTTTTTCAAGCTAGGCTATCCAGGTCCATTGTTACCTGGGTATTCACTAGTATTGTAGTTGTTGAAATAGCAATTTTGATACCATCTTACTTGCGACGAGAAGATGAACTGTTATCAAAGCTGGAGAATGTTTCTAACGAAGTTTTTTCTTCCCTTGTTTACAAACTTGAGCAAGGAGAAGATCCTGAAGAAATGTTGACCATGACAACTAAAAAACTCAAACCTGAGTCTGTGATTCTGGGAGGAGTGCTTTACCAAGCTAATGGAAAATTGGTGGAAAAATTTGGTGAGCAACCTACTATTTCCTATGATTCTTTGGGTAAAGCTAAAGTTTTTCGATGGAGAAGTCAGGATAGAAAACGCTACGATGTCGCTTGGTCTATTCCCAAACCGCAGACAAAATATATCCTGATTGTACGTCACAACTCTGCTGCTGTGCAAGTAGAATTGTATGCTTTTTTAATACGGATTGCTGGATTGGTTTTAGTGATCTCGGTTTTTGTCACCCTCTCCACGATGTTAACTTTGGGAATAACGGTAATTAGGCCAATTTTGTTGCTGCGAGATGATTTGGTAGCTGCGGGTGAAGCTATTAGTGCGGATTTAGATGATCCACCTTTTTCTACTTTATCTATTGAACGTAAAGATGAGATGGGTGAGGTGATTGAGGCTTTTAAACAAATGTTTCAAAGAGTGCGAAAAGAAATTAGCGATCGCCAAAGGATTGAAGCTTGTCTACGAGATGAACAGGAAAAGTCAGAACGCTTGCTGCTGAATATTTTACCCGCAGAGATAGCCCAACAGTTGAAGCAGGAACAAAGTCCGATTGCTAACCGATTTGATGAGGTAACAATTCTTTTTGCTGATCTTGTCAATTTTACTGGTTTAGCTGCTCAAATATCCCCGATAGAATTAGTCAACTCACTCAATCAGATTTTTTCCAGTTTTGATAGGTTAGCAGAATTTTATGGCTTAGAGAAAATCAAGACTATTGGTGATGCTTATATGGTAGTTGGTGGCTTACCTACTCCACGCTCAGATCATGCGATCGCAGTTGCTCAAATGGCGCTGGATATGCAACAGAGTATTTCTCAATTTAAAACAGCAACAGGCCAATCATTTCAACTGCGAATTGGTATTAATACTGGTTCTGTCGTTGCTGGGGTGATTGGTTTGAAAAAGTTTAGTTATGATTTATGGGGTGATGCTGTTAACCTAGCTAGTCGCATGGAATCTCACGGCGTTGTCGGTAAAATTCAAGTTTCTGAAACAACTTATCTGCACCTCAAAGATGAGTACGAATTAGAAAAGCGGGGAGAAATTCAAGTCAAGGGTAGAGGTGAAGTGACAACTTATTTTTTAATTGGTAATGGGTAATTATTACCTGTTCCCTGCTGTAATTTCTATACTGTGGTTTTTTGGACTATGCTTGGTATAATAATAAGCCAATCCGATAATTGCAACTATTACTGTAATTAGCAGGAGTGCGATGGCTTCGCCCGCAGTAGGCATCGCAATTATCCCTTTAATTAAGTTCTGCTGTAACGGTGGAATCCGTTGCCCCAATACTCCATATACCACAGATGAGATCGCCCATAAACAGGCAACAGACAACGCTGCTAATTCACCTCTACCATTGGTGAATGCAATAATTAAGAAACTATTAAAAATAATTTTTCCTCCTTAATTAATGCTAGAAACTATTTCATAATACATCAAATAAGCTGAATTTAAATTAGCACTCTCAGTCAACAAGTGCTAAATTATAAATAAATTTTGCATAATTTTAAAAACCTGTCATTGAAGTTGTAATTCTACGTTTCTGTAGTTATATTTGAATATATAGAAATACTATAGGACTGCTATTGGAACTTTGAAAAAATTCGGTACACCTTAAATCTGAGAGAATCCTCTTGGCTCTTGCCTTTTGCCTTTTCCCACTGACAACTGATTTGGAGGACTGAATGGAATATACTTTTGACATTGTAGGAGTATCTCCAGTTTTGTACTTTTTCGATCACCAACAACAGAATATGCAAAAATCTCAGCCCCAACGTATAGAATACTTCGGAACCGATACTTGTACACTAGATGCGTTTCTAGAATCTGTGGAATCAGTTCCAGCATCTGGAGGTTGGAATTTAGATCAAGTTGTAGACACTGTGATTGAGTTTTGGTTGAACAATGCAGAAAGTATTCAATATTGGAAAACCAGGTTAAAAGATGCGGGAAGAGATAATTTACTAGTGGCTAGAGTGGCAGATATCAAAGCCTTACAAGCGGAATTTGAATCTCTACTAGATAAAAATTTGTGAATTAAACGAGGATATCTGATAAGTATCAGATTTTATCGAGATCCCCCTTACGCAATGAAAGTCCCACTTTTTAAGGGAGATTTAGGGGGTCTACAAGTATAGAACACGAAAAAGAAAAGTTTTGGGCGAATATAATATGGCTTCGCCACGCTGGCGCGAACACTACTACACAAGTAATAAAAAATCAAGGGTTTCTAACCCACGGAGGTGGGTTTTGTCTGTGCAGCCGCGAATTATATTCGGCAGGGTTAGTATGGATTGAGACTTTTCAAACACCCTCTCAGACATCCTCTAAGGAGTTAGGACTTCTGACTCCTGACTCCTGAATTCTTACCACATTTATTCGTTTTCTAATGCTTGGAGAATTTTGCGATATAAATCTTCTACTTTCTGTATTTGCATCTCACCAAGAAAAGCATAATGAGCTAAACCAGGGGCGCTATTAATTTCCAATAGAGTATAATCTACCAATGGTTGAGTAATATCAGTGGTAAGGATATCTACACCTGCTAATCTCAAACCCATATCTTTAGTGATATTAATCGCTAATTTCTGAAAATCAGGATGAATATTTTCCGTGAAATCTACTGAATCACCTCCAGTAGATAGATTAGCATTATCTAACAGATAAACTAAAGTATCTTTCCTAATTACACTATCAAAAGTGAGGTTTTGCTTGTGTAATTTTTGAATAATGCGGAAATCTTCTAAATCAATTAATATCTTTTCACCTGTCTTTATCAACTGTTCGCGTTTTGTTTCTAGTAATTGCAAAATAGTAGAATGCCCATCACCAGTTACAGATAAGGGAATTCTTTGATAAGCAGCAATTATTTCATTATCTAAAGCTAGAATTCTAAAGTCATTACCATTATAAAATCTTTCTACTATTAGTCCAGGATGAATATTAAAAATTTTTTCTGCAACTTGATAGTATTCAGATTGGTCAGATACTTTCGTAACTAAGATTCCTAAACTGAGATTTAACGGTTTAACAATTACAGGTAATCCTAATTCTTGGACATAATCCCAACCATCATGGATATTTCTAGGGTTGGCTATTTTTGCACACATTTTTTCATTAAAAAATGTTTTACCCTCTGTAACTCTGTAACCAAGTTGCTGCAAAAAATAATTCGAGAAGCCTTTATCCTGAGCTAAATATGCAGAACCAAAACCATTAATATTGAGTCTAGTATTATCAAAAACGGTTTTTTTCCCATTTTCAAAAGTAATATGTCCAATTAATTCATATTCAGGTTCAATTAAAACAGTAGCACCCATTTCTATAGCTACTTTTTTTAAAATTGATGTAGTTAATCTCATATAGCATTCCTGTGATAACTGTAAACTTTATCCTAGAGATAGGTAAGGGAGAATACGCAACATATTTTCTCACATATTATTGAGGAATGCTATATGTATTGAGAAATTGATATTTAAGTAAGATATTTAAGTAAGATGTAACTATTTTACTAGACGAGATGTGGTTTTATTTACAAAGCATTCAGCATTGTTTTAGTGAACTTGATTTGTGTATCCTGACCACTCTGTAAACTCCATTTATCTAAGTTTTCTTGCCTAGTAAAAACAAATGTGTTGCACTAAGTATTGACAATCCAAGAATTATGTAATAACAAGGTGGCATCATCAATTAAAGGCGCTAGTGCTATCCCCCCTAAGAGACGCACTAACGCCAATCAATCAAATTCATACGGATAATATAATCATGCCACAAAACACAGATTACAAAGATACCAAATCAACAAATCAGGCAATTTCTTATAGAAATCGGCTGAATGCTTGGGCTATAGCTCGTGTGGTTGCGAATCAAGAGCGTGTGATTGTTGCTAGATTCCGTAGTCGGTCAGATGCCGACGGTTATATTCAGCACTTACGCCAAATAGTACCTGATAGTTCTTTCGAGATGTTCTTTGATTCTCAGCGGGAAGAAGCGGCAATTTAAGCTTTGAGTTGTGTGATACTCAGATCCTCGACTTCTTTGAGAAGTCGGGGATCTATCTCGTAGTTTGCGGACTTGCTAAACAGCAAGCTACTTTTTCCAATACTTTGAGTCCCTGTAAGGAACCGCGAATCAGCCGAGTAGCAGCCAGAGGTTGGCAAATTAATTTCCAGGCTAGGGGTAAAGGTTGAAGTGAACCATCGGCGCTGATAGCTGTTGTGAGGTCAGGTATATCATGGAAAGCATCATCACTGACGACTCGTAACATTGCTGTTGATACCCCAAGTTGCTGGAAAAATTCTAGAAACGCGACTCCTTCCATATCGACAACATCAGCACCGGATTTTTCATGTAAATTACGTTTTTCCTTTGCTAAGGATATCACGCGATCGCTCGTTAATCCCTTCACAAAAGATACTTTATCCCCAAGTTGGTTATGTATATCTGTGGTAAAGTTACTATCACACGCTTGCAGATTTCCTTGATAAAAACAATCTTGATAGAGAACAATATTACCAACGCTGTAACGCTGATTTAAGCTCCCACATAAACCCATCAGTAGGACTTTTTGATTTAGTTGATTTAGATGTTGGCAATTTTTTTCTAAGAATTGATACAGTGGTTGCATACCAATAGGAACAGCTATCACCTTGGATTGAAAACCAGGGACACGATTTAACCCGCTACACACGGCTTGGTATTCTGCTCCTTGGGGTACTAAAATTGTGTTAATCATGGGTAATATCAGGTCTGTTTAAATGATTGTCATATCTTGCAAGGCTGGTAATTGGTAATTGGTAATTTATAGTGGATGAATGCTCATCTCTGGCTGCTGCTGTAAATTCACTGCTTATATTTTTAGTATATAATAATGCCATACATATTTTTTTAGTTGACCCTAAGATATTATTTATACTCAGATGTAATCCAAATCTCTTTTTGTTTCGTACTATTGCTTACTTTAGATTTTATACCTTTTACAGCTTCAAAATAAGATTTGGTTATCATTACCAACTCTACGAAATAATCTGAATTCTGAATTGTATGTATATCTATGTTTGTTAATTTTTTTAAAACTCCTAAATCAAAACTTTCCCATCTTGAAGTAACTCATAGTTGGTGTGTAGCTTATGGAAAGTTGGATAATTTAACAGCAGATGTCATTTGGCAAGATGAAAAATTTGCAGTTATTTCTACACCAAAAAATTGTGCAGTTAGTCCCACCAAAAGATTTGTCGTAATTGGTGATATATGGTTAAGCAATCGAGAAAATCTACTCACAGAATTGGGGATTGATATTCATGATAATATTAGTAATCAACAAATAATTGCACAACTTTGGGAAAAATACAACTCTGGATTTCTAAACCTATTATTAGGGATGTTCAACTTAGTAGTTTGGGATAGGGAGAAGCAAATATTATATTTAGGAAGAGATGCCATAGGTAGCCGCACTTTATATTACACTACCACGGGTTCAACTCGCTGGATAGCCCCAAAATTAAGAACTCTAAACCCTTTTCACTCACATGATTTAGATCTAGTAGCATTGAGAGATTACCTCTGTTGTGCTTTCGTCCCCGGAGAAAGAACACTGTGGCAAAATGTCCGAGAAATGCGTCCCGGAACCTTAATGCAAATGCCAACAGAGGAAATTTATCAATATTGGCAACTACAAGAACAAGTTATAGATATAAATCAACCTTTAGAATGGTATAGCACAAAACTCCGTTCTTTACTGGAGCTAGTTGTACAGGAATATTTACCAAAAAACGAACCTGTAGGAGTTTTCTTATCAGGTGGTTTAGATTCAAGTAGCATTACTGCATTAGCCGCAAAAATTCATACTGCACCAGTTCATACTTATTCAATTCATTTTGGTACAGAAACTGCCAATGAATTAGAATTTTCTAATTTAGTTGCTCAACATTGCCAAACCCAACACCATATTTTAGAAATTACCTTCCGGGATATGTGGGAACGTCTACCGGAAACAATGAGTTATTTAGATGATCCTATCGGTGATCCATTAACAGTCCCAAACCTATTATTAGGAAGAATGGCAAGGGAAAATGTACAGATTACCCTCAATGGAGAAGGTGGAGATCCTTGCTTTGGTGGACCTAAAAATCAACCTATGTTGATTAATAGTTTATATGGTGCAATTAATAATCAAGATTCTCTGCAAGCTTATTTAATTTCTTTTCAAAAGTGTGCATTAGATTTACCACAACTTTTAAAACCAGAGATTTACCAAAGTATAAAAAACGAATCATCTGTATTTTCGGCTGATTTAAATTCTGATGCTAATTATTTAAATAGATTAATGTCATTGAATATTAAATTTAAAGGTGCAGATCAAATTTTAACAAAAGTGAATAACTTAACTCAAGCAGCAGATTTACAAGGTTTATCACCCTTATTTGATCAGCGAGTAGTTGATTTAAGTATGCAAATTCCCCCAGAATATAAACTTTCAGGAGTGGAAGAAAAAGCAGTTTTTAAAAAAGCTGTAAGTGATATTTTACCAGATAGCATTATTCATCGTCCTAAAAGCGGGATGATGGTTCCCGTACAACTAGGATTTAAAAAATATTGGCAACGGGAAGCGAGGAAATTGCTGTTAAATAGAAATAGTGCGATTTCACCTTATATTAATCAGGATATTTTACGTAATTGGTTAGATTTTAAAGGAGATATTTGGGGAAGATATGGTGTTAAACTATGGTTATTGGTAAGTTTGGAAATTTGGTTGCAGGTAAATAAAAAATTAGTAATTAAGTAAAAATCACTTGAGTATAAACAAACAGATTTCCCTGATACATGGCAATTTGATTTTGGTACAGATTTACTTTTATCGGCAAAATACTGGGATCATAATTTGTAAATATGTGACATCATTTAATTAACCAAAACTTTCCACCATATAAATATCATTGCCCGAATCACCAATTAAAATCATACTACTATCATCACTTTCTAAATTCAAACTTCCAGAAATACCACTTCTGAGAACTTTAATCAACATTTGCGGACTAAAAGATTCCAACTCCACAAAATTACCAGCATCTAACCAAGCTAACTCTTCATTAGATAGAGTTTGACGCACTTCTAAAGGTAATTCTGTCGATTTTTTAGCTAAAGCAGCTACATTTTGTACAAACATTCCCCGCTTATTTGCAAGAATTTGACGGGGTAATAAACCCACATCAATAATTTTTACAGCACTATTTAAAAACCAATTCTCACTGGTGCGGAGACGATGCACTAAACTCACACCTTTAGGACTACAATCATGAAGAGCAAAAACTTGTAAATTGGGGTTGCGTCGCAGCATTTCCATTGTTGTCTCAAAAATGCTTTGAGGATAACCATTAACACTAAGAACTGCACAATTATTTTCAAAGTGGAAATTATTAGCAATTAATAATTGAGCAATATTAGCACTATCACAAACAACTAACCTATCAAAACTATAAGCTGTTACATCGGGGTTAATAGATGCAGGTGCAATTTGTTCTTGTGGTGCAGGTAAAACCTTATCAATTTTACCATTAATTTGTTGCCATGTTTTTAACCAACCATCTACATAAGATTGAGTAACTAAAAATTCCTGTGGTAAATTTACTCCTTTTCCTAACTGTCGAGTTCCTAAGAATATTGACAGCATTCCTAAAATTACTACACTAGAAAAAAGTGGAAAAGAATTAAATACAAACAAGCTCGCTAATATTCCCACAACCAAAATTATTATTCCTAGAAATCGTAAATTTTTAGCACTCACTTTGCGACTAGCAGTAGTTAATTTACTTGACTTAGTGTTATTAAATAAATAGAAAATTGTCGCTGCTTGGTAAAGTAAATTAGCAACCAGAAAAGAATTAGGTAAAAAAGCACTGGTAATTCCTCCCACAAACCCAGTTACCCAAATATTGAGAAATAAATAAGTACCAAGAAATCCAGCAGTTTGAAATCCTTTTTTGCGGATACGACTATCTAAAAAATACAAAAGTTGTTTTGGTGTAAAATACAAAGTATTATTACCGGAAATATCAGCTAAGATTTTAGAAAACATGGGATCTGTAATTTTTACATTTCCCATTGTTGTTGGTTCAAAAGCAAAAGGATGGTTACACTGTTTACATCTTCCGTTGTTTGCTGTTCTGTCTTTTAAATTGTTGTCAGTTCCGCAGTTAATACATTTCATAAGTTTTTGGTAATTGTTAATTGGTAATATATGTGATTAAAGTTTTTGTGATTAACAGATGAGATGATAATAGGTACAGATCAAACTCTATTATTTGCATTATTAAACACATAGTTTATACTGTTTTTACCTAACCAAAACTTTCTACTACATAAATATCATTCCCTGTATCATCCACCAAAAGAAAACTACTATCATCACCCGTTGTTAAATTTAAACTTCCAGAAATACCACTTCTGAGAACTTTAATTAACATTTGTGGTGAAAAAGATTCTAGTTCTACAAAATTACCAGCATTTAACCATTTTAATTCTTCCTTAGTTAAATTTTGACGAATTTCTAAAGGTAACTCTTTGGATTTTTTAGCTGAAGCAGAATCATTTATTATAAATATTTCCCTGTGATTATTAATAATTTGACGTGGTAATAAACCCACATCAATAATAGTCACATCACTATTTAAAAACCACATCTCACTGGTGCGGAGATGATGCACCAAACTGACACCTTGAGGACTACTATCATGAATAGTAAAAACCTGTAAGTTGGGATTTCTGCGTAACATTTTCATTGTAGTATTAAAGATACTTTGGGGATAACCATTGATACTAAGAATTGCACAGTTATTTTCAAAGTGGAAATTATTAGCAATTAACAATTGTGCAATATTAGCACTATCACAAACTACTAACCTATCAAAACTGTAAGCGGTTACATCCGGGTTAATAGATGCTGGTTTAATTTGATTTTTTGGTTCAGGTAAAACCTTTTCAACTTTACCATTAGCTGCTTCCCATTCTTTCAACAAATCATCTACATAAGATTGAGTCACTAAAAACTTCTGTGGTAAATTTTCGACTTTTGTTACCCATTTATTTCCTAAATATATTGACAAAATTCCTAAAATTATAACAGTACAGAAAATAGGAATAGAGTTTATTAATATACTTACCAATGTTCCCACTATTATAATTAATATTCCTAAAATTTTTAAAAATCTCCCGCTTGCTTGACGAGTAGTATTATTATATTTACTGGATGTTCTAGATTTGAATAAATAGAAAATTGCTATTCCTTGATAAATTAAGTTACAAACTATAAAAGAATGAGGTAAAAAAGCACGGGTAACACCTCCCAAAATCACAGTTATAGAAACACCAAACATTATATAGGAGACGACAAGTGACAAAGGTGTCAGTGATTGTTTCCATTTTTTCCGCAAACGATTATCTAAGAAATATAAAAGCTGCTTAGGTGTAAAATATAGAGTTTCATTAGCAGAAATATTGGTTAATGTTTTAGCAAACATAAGATATGTAATTTTCATAGTTCCCACTTTTTTGGATTGAAAAACAAAAGGATGATTACATCGTTTACATCTTCAGTTATTTGCTGTTCTGTCTTTGAGGTTATTATCAGTTCCGCAGTTAATACGTTTCATAAGTTTTTGGTAATGGGTAATGGGTAATATATTTAAACTATTTGATTATTTATTAAAACACTGTAATCTTCTCTTTTTCTAATTAAGCGATGTGTACTATTTTCTAATAAAACCTCCGCAGGTTTGGGACGATGTAAAAAGTGAGAAGACATAGCATAACCATAAGCACCAACATCTAAAATAGCAATGATATCACCAATTACTAAAGCTGGAAGTTGGCAATTTTTACCTAAATAATCCCGTGAATAAGTAGTATTTCCACAAACATCAGTGAAGTAATTTTCCGAAGTTGGATTTTTCCAAGTTACGATTTCTCGATAACCCCCATGTACAGCAGGAACAGAAATATTAGCAACAGTAGAATCTACACCAATAATTTGTTTTTCACCTTGCCATTTTACAGATACAACCTTAGCTAACAAAGTCGCACCAGCAGCTACAGCAGCGCGTCCTGGTTCAATAATCAAATTAATATTTTTTTCTAACTTCCTAATTCTGCTACTCAATTCATCTCCAAATAATTCCCAATTAAAAGCAGCACCTTGATGATGATATGGATAACCAAAACCACCACCGAAATCTAAATATTGCCAATCTGGTAAATTTTGTCCTATGTCTAAAACCCAATCAATCACATCAGTAAAAGCAGAAGTTGCATTAGTCCCCGTACCCCGATAAAAATGTAAACCCGAAATCTTTAAACCCACATCCTTAGCAATAGAAACAGCTTCACTAAAATCTGCTAAACTAACACCAATACGACTATCTTCCGAAACATTCAACCGCAAACCAAGACGTAACTCCTCTTCCTCTCCGCGTCTCTGCGTCTCTGCGTGAGACAAAAAAACCTCACACAACAAACGCAACTGAGAAATACTATCCAAATTCAGAGTAGTCACACCCCAATTTAAAACCTGTTCCATTTCCTCCCGATTTAAATTACTCCCGCTATACACAATATTTTGAGGTTCAAAACCCGCATTTAAACCTAAATAAATATCCCCTGGAGTATTAGCATGAAGTCCCCAACCAGCATTTTTAAATATTTTTAATAATGCAATATTGCCATTTGTCACACTAGCGAAATGAAACTGAGTGTGAGGATAACTGATAGCTTTAGTAATACGTGAAATAGTTTGACGTAAAATATCCCCATCATAAATATACAAAGGAGAACCGTAAATTTGTAATAACTCTTGAGCGAGTTCCAAAGAAAATGGAGTTCTTAAATTTGGGATTGCTTGGTAAATTTTTGGTAATATTTCCATAACCAATTAGGTAATAAAAATGGATGATTCCAAGACTTTTGACCTAGTTTGACACCAAAAACGTGAGTATACCAAAGTTCCCACATAATTAGTAACCAAAGACTCTCACCTATCCGTCGTCCTTGAATATTTCCTCCTAATTGTCCTGTAACAATTTGTGCTGCTATACCAAGGTAAAAAATATTTTCTGCCTTTAGTATACCCGGATTTAGCCAATTACCGATATCATGCCAAAAATCATTTAAACACCAAGAGGTTAAGGGAACACCCATACCCCGCTTTTGTCTCCAAACAATTTCTGGTGGTAGCCAATTTTCTACAGCGCGTTTGAGGATATATTTTTCACAAGCACCGTGTAAACACAGTTCTCCAGATAGCTGAAAAGTCCATTCTGCTAAAAGTAAATCACAAAAAGGCGATCGCACATTTAACCCATGCACAAACCCCAACGCAGTCGCACGAGGATGAATATTTTGCGCTCCTTTTAACATCAAACTAGCACGACGGAGACGATGCAACAACGAAGGGCAAAAACTCGAATCAAGAGCATCTAAAAGCCATTCCTGGGCATTTAAACCCTGAATCTGTGCATATACATCTGGCTGATACACTCTAGCTTCATAACCCCAAAGACGGTGAAAAGTTCGCAGATATTGTTCACTAAAACTGTCACTTTTATTCGGATGTTCAACTTGATAAATACTAGCAGCAATTAAAGGTTTATTAGTCCAACCTGCAAATAATTGATCACCACCTTCACCATTAAAAATAATCTGAGTTTCTTGAGAAGCAACTTGATTAAGTAAATATAAAGGAACAGTTACACCATCACCAAAAGGTAAATCTAAAGCCTTAATAGTAGGAATAATAGCATTTTTAATATTTTTGGGACTAGCATCAACCTTAATAATAGGAATATTGAGAAAATGCGCTACTTGTTCCGCATAAGGATATTCAGAAATACCAAACTTCCCAAAATCTAAAGAATAAGCGCGAACCTTCACCCCCGCTTCTACCAACAAAGCCGCGACAATGGAAGAATCTAAACCCCCTGAAAGGAAAACCCCCACAGGTTCATCATTTAAATCTGCAATTTGCTTTTCTATTGATTGTTTTAATAAAACTTGTAACTGAGAAACTGCGATATTTTCATCTGTGATTTGTTTTTTTGATTCACGCCACTGATAAATCTTTCTAACTTCAGGAAAACCAATATTATTAATATCAAAAATTAACTCCGTCCCCGCAGGTACAGAAAACACTTGATTAACAGAAGTTAAAGGATTAGGAACATAAGAAAAACAAGAATAACCATATAAACCAAAAATATCAACTTCCGGTTTTTCTTTTATGTCTAAAAGTAACTGTAACTGAGAAGCGAACCAAATCACATCATTTTGTTGAGTCCAAAATAAAGAAACTCTCCCAAAAGCTTCCCTACCTAAAATTAACCTATCTTCTTCTAACATTACCCAAATATCAGCATCAAAAAAACCCGAAGCAGAAATAGCAGCAATAGTATTTTTCTCTATTTCAGGTGCAGATTCACACCCAACATAAACAACATTCCAAACAAACCCTTCTCCCTCCCCTCTTCTCTCTGCGTCTCTGCGTCTCTGCGTGAAAAAATCTTCCTTATTCTCACCCCAATAACCGATAAAATGATAAGGAAACATAATCAATTTACTTAATTATTCAAAACACCACAACCAGGATGATTTAACCCCGAACTTTGCGGAGTAATATTTGGTGATGCTGCTGTTAAAAACACCCTTCCATCAGCTGTAATTATCCATCCTTGAGCTTCTTGAATTATTGAATTTGAAAAATCTTTCTCCAAACCTCTTTCCTCCAATGAGAGAGACTTTAAATTCTCCCTCTTCACTTCTGGTTTATTTGAACGAGTAGCCCATTCTAGCATACCAGGTGAATTACTAATTAATTCATTAGCTTCCGCAGGTATACCACCCCTACCGATGATAGTAAAAGAATTCTTTTTAGCACGTTGTTCATAAGAACAAATATCTTTTCCTAATAATGATGCTGCATCAACTAAATTTTCAGGTAATTCTATTAAACCAGAAGTGGGATCTACATCAGGAGTATTGATTTCTACTTCTCCTGCTAAACCAAATTTAGAAGATGCAGTAATATCACTTTTTTCAGTTTCTTTAGGTCGATATTCTAATCCAAAAATAGCATTGGTTGTAATATTAATTTTTCCCCCATTTCCTTGAAAAGCGTTAGCAGTAATATCACTATTTTCATCAGGAAAGGCAACAATAAAAGGCGCATTAATATTGATGTTACCACCGTCTCCCCCTGCTTGTGCTGTTCCCGCAGTTGCGGTAATTTTGCTGTGATTTCGCAAGAATAAAAAATCTTGAATATTCAGATTAATATTACCACCTTGGTTACTGGCTGTTTCTGCATTAATAAAACCCTTATTATCTAATCTGAGAGTACCAGCTTCTATAGAAATATTGCCACCTTCACCGCTTCCTTGACTATTTACTCCGATTCCTGCACCATTTTTAATAATAAATATTTCTGGATCTATGGTAATATTTCCACTTTTACCTATTGAACCTATTTCTGTATTCGCAAATAATCCCGTATTTGTACCATCTAAGGTGATATTATCTCTCACTTCTAGGTTGATATTTCCGGCTTGCTTAATACCGGATGTTGTAGTTAGTAATTGTGCGCCATTATTAGTATTAAATTTATTAGCATTAACGTTAATATTTCCACCTCTACCAGTTTTTGATGTAGAAGCTGAGATTTTTACACCATCGGTAATATTCAAGTTTTGAGTAGTAATGAAAATATTACCCGCATCACCGCTTCCTGTACTTTCAACTGCTAATTTTCCCTGTCCTGAGATGTTAATATTTTGGGGTGCAGTAATGATTAAATCACCACCTTTACCTTGTGCAGTAGTGGAAGCTGAAATAATTGAACCAGGGAACAAGGTTAAATCTAATGTGTTCTGATTTTGGTAAGGATTGAGTTTTAAAGTTCCTGCGGGTGCTTCTCCTTGGGTTTCGGCCAAAATACCCACAACTCCGGCTAGATTCATTTTTGAGGCGTTTAAGGTGATGCTTCCACCTTGTTCTGTATTGGTGGCGTTTTCAGTAGCGGTGGCAGTGATGCGGGCGGTTTCTGATAGGGTGAAGTTAGGAGTATTAATATTAATATCTCCTGCTTTTCCTGCACCATTAGTTTCTACAGAAACCACAGGCGCAAAATTCTGGACTCCTACACCTAAATTAACTGAGTTTTTGGCATTAAGATTAACTGTACCACCACTACCACTACCATTAGTAAATGCTGATATTTGTCCACCATTTTCTAAGTTGAAAGTGTTAGTATTAAGGTTAATATTTCCTGCTTTTCCTGCTCCTTGAGTATAGGCGAAAATTCCTGAAGGTTGTCCTTGATTATTAATATTTGCTTGAATGGGATTAGGTTCTAGTGAGATTTGCAGATCGTAGAATGTTTCTGTAATAGTCTTACCCTCAGAATTTTTATAACTACTAGGGACACCTTGTTCATTAAAATTACTAACTTGAATATAATAAATCCCTCCTTGATTAAAAGTATATCTGATATATGGGTCTTGTTGTAAAGTCATAGTGAAATCACTTCCTGCTGAACCCAGACCATGAGGACTATTATCATTAGATGCTAATACGTTGCCTTGACTGTCTAATAATGTTAATTTGGTATTTATAGCAGGAAAGGTTTTGTATTCAGGAGTGCCGAAATTTCCAGAGGAATTAAACCCAGTATTATCAATATCAAAAACTGCTTGTGTTCCAGCATTTACTTGAATTGCGTAAACATGAATTTTATCATTTCCTGTAGCTTTTACAGAAACATAAGGAACTCTGCTAGAAAATACTAAATTTTCATTTGTTTTGTTAAGATTATTAATGAGAAAATCACTAGCTTGGATTTGTTGTGCTGTGGAAATTGAATTATTTGTACCTATACCTAAAATTTGTTGATTATTATAATCAACTTTAATCACATTTTGTCCTGGTAAAGCACTGGGATCAGGATTGGCAAAATTAGGATCTATTCCACCGATGAGGATACTATCACTAACATTAATAATTATTTCCCCAGCTTCTGATGTTCCTATTCCTTCTGTTAATGCTTGAATTTGACTGCCATTTAATAAAGATAAGGTGCGGGAATTTATTTCAATATTGCCACTATTTCCTGATGCTGTGTTTGTGGCAGATGTACTAATACTGCTACTATTAGTCAGAAATATATTACCAGATGGGACATTTAAAAAGATATTACCTGCATTGCCTTGATCTGCGGTTAAACTTTGTAAGCTACTGCCATTGGTTAGGGAGACATTTTCAGCATTAACGGTGATATTACCTGCATTACCAATGCTATAAGTTCCGGTATTGATAACGGAAAAGTTGCTGAGGTTGAGATTTTTAGTTTGAATCTGAATATGACCACCTGCTTTTGTGCTACCAGGTTCTAAGGTGGTAAATAAACGACTGTTATTTACGTTAATATCACCTGTGGATTTTAATTGTATTTCTCCAGAATTACCACTACTATAGCTGGAACTACTAATATCGCTATTTGTAAATTGAATCAAGGGTGCGTCTAATCTAATGATACCGCTCTTACTGCCATTTACACCATCGCTAACAATTACGGTATTGTAGATATCTAAGTTATCTCCTGTAATTTCAATTTTGCCACTATTTCCACCTTGTCCTGAAGCAGATGAGGTGATGAAAGGTATGTTGATATCGCCGTTAAATATTTTGATGGTAATATCACCCCCTGCTCCTGCGTTTCCTAAATCTGAATATGACATGGAGATGAGGTATCCTGTAGTGATATCACCTTCTAAGGTAGAAAGAGATATAGCTCCCCCTGCTTGTGCATTTCCATTAGGTGAATATGAGGCGGAAAATAGGTTTTCTGTTTTGATATTACCTTGTGAGGTTTCAAGGGATATAGCTCCTCCTGCTCCTGCGTTGCCATTAGGTGAAGATGAGTAGGAGTTGAGGTTTCCGGTGGTACTGATCTCACCTTGAGATGTAGAAAGGGATATAGCTCCTCCTCCTCCTGCATTTCCTGAATTTGAAAATGAGGAGGAGTTTAGATATCCTGTGGTAGTTATATCACCTTGAGATGTAGAAAGGGATATCTCTCCCCCTGCTCCTGCGTTTCCTAAATTTGAAGATGAGGCGGAGTCTAGATATCCTGTGGTAGTTATATCACCTTGAGATGTAGAAAGGGATATCTTTCCCCCTGCTCCTGCGTTTCCTAAATTTGAAGATGAGGCGGAGAATAGGTTTCCTGTAGTGATATTACCTTCTGAGGTAGAAAGAGCGATCGCTCCCCCTGCTTCTGCGTTTTCTGAATCTGAAGACGAGAAGGAGTTAAGGTTTCCTATAGTGATATTACCTTGAGCGGTAGAAAGGGATATAGATCCCCCTGCTCCTGCATTTCCTAAACTTGACACGGAGGAGGAGAATAGGTTTTCTGTTTTGATATTACCTTGAGATGTAGAAAAGGATATAGCTCCTCCTGCTCCTGCGTTTCCTGAATTTGAAGACGAGGAGGAAAGTATATTTCCTGTGGTGGTGATATCACCTTGAGATGTAGAAAGGGATATAGCTCCCCCTGTTCCTGCATTTCCTAAACTTGACACGGAGGAGGAGAATAGGTTTCCTGTTTTGATATTACCTTGTGAAGTAGAAATAGATATAGCTCCCCCTGCTTCTGCGTTTCCTGAATTTAACAAGGAGTTGGAAAATAGGGGTTCTGTTCTGATATTAATTGGTGAAAAAGGAAGAGGAGTTAAATATATCCCTAGTGCTACATCTTTGATGATTGAATTTATTGAAGAAAGCAAGAACTTCCATTCGGTTATATCGCCTTCTGAGGTAGAAATAAATATTACTTCTCCTGTTTCTTCATTTACTGATAGTGAAAATAATGAGGAGTTGTGGATGTCTTCTGTTTTGATATTATTCTGTGCGGTAAAAACATTGCTTTCTCTCATTGCTGAGTTGCCTGAAGTTGAAGATGAGGAGGAGAAGATATCTTCTGTAGTGATATTACCTTGAGAGGTTTGAAGGGATATATCTCCTCCTACTCCTGCTTTTCCTGAATTTGAAGATGAGGAGGAGTCTAGGTTTGCTGTTTTGATATTACCTTCTAAAGTAGAAATAGATATCTTTCCTCCTACTCCCGCATTTCCTGAAGTTGAAAATGAGTAGGAGAAGATATTTTCTTCTGTAGTGATATTACCTTGTGAGGTTTGAAGGGATATTGCTCCCCCTGCTCCTGTGTTTCCTGAATTTGAACGTGAGTAGGAGTTGAGGTTTCCTTTGGCGGTAATATCACCTTCTAAGGTAGAAAGAGCAATCTTTCCCCCTGCTCCTGCGGTTCTTGAATTTGAAGATGAGTAGGAGTTGAGGTTTCCTTTGGCAGTGATATCACCTTCTATGGTAGAAAGAGTGATCTCTCCCCCTGCTTCTGCATTTCCATTGGGTGAAAGTGAGGACGAGTCTAGGTTTCCTGTGGTGGTGATATTACCTTGTGAGGTTTGAAGGGATATTGCTCCCCCTGCTCTTGTGTTTCCATTGGGTGAAAATGAGGAGGAGTCTAGATATCCTGTGGTGGTGATATTACCTTGAGATGTTTGAAGGGATATCGCTCCCCCTGCTCCTGCGTCTCCTGAATTTGAAAATGAGTAGGAGTCTAGGTTTCTTATGGTAATATCACCTTGAGAGGTTTGAAGGGATATTGCTCCCCCTGCTCCTGCGTTTCCTAAACTTGAACCTGAATAGGAGTTGAGGTTTCCTGTGGTATTGATATCACCTTGTGAGGTAGTAAGGGATATCTCTCCTCCTGTCTCTGCGTTTCCTGAAAATGAAAATGAGTAGGAGTTGAGGTTTCCTGTGGTGGTGATATCACCTTGTGAGGTTTGAAGGGATATTGCTCCTCCTGCTCCTACACTTCCATTAAATGAAGATGAGGAGGAGTCTAGGTATCCTTTAGTGGTGATATTACCTTGTGAGGTTTTAAGAGATATTGCTCCCCCTGCTGCTGTGTTTCCTGAAAATGAAAATGAGTAAGAGTCGAGATTTCCTGTAGTGATATTACCTTGAGTGGTTTTAAGAGATATAGTTCCCCCTGCTCCTGCATTTCCTGAATTTGAAGATGAGGAGGAGTCTAGGTATTCTGTGGTGATATTACTAATGCCATTTAAGTTTATATTTCCTCCACCTAATTGTGAGCTAGTATTAATATTCCCAACAGTTAAATTAACACCTTTAATCTCCAGATTTCGCCCCTTAGCTATAATACTATCAGTAATAAACATCTGAAAATTACCAATACCATCACTATCAACATCCGCAGTAAATTTAATTTCTCCACTACCACTAGCTAAACTTAAACTTTTATTACTTAAAGGATTAATAGTAAAATCATTTGTTGCTTGAAATATGAGATTTGTATTTCCAGATAAACCCTCTAATGTTGTTTTATTAATTTTTGCATTATTATCTTCACCAATAGTCAAATTTTTAGTATCCAGTAATAACGTACCTGTTCCTAAATTTCCTCTCAGTTGTAAACTCTCTGTACCTGTTAATTGAATTTCTCCCCCTGTTGCTTTTAATCCACCTGTGTTAATTACATTTGCACCCAAAAAAGTGATATTCTTACCCTCGTCAACCTGTAAATTACCTTCATTTATAATTGCTGATGTTTGATTTTTAATCGCATTCCTAAACAACGCCCCTGGTTGTACAGTTAATAAATTACTACTTTGAGGATTAGTAGCACTAAATGAACCATTTTCTCCCAACTTAATCTCATCCGCAGTTGTCGCAGTAAATGAACCACGAATATCTAAAACAGCATCTTTACCAAAAAATATCCCATTGGGATTGATTAAAAATAAATTCGCAAAACCATTTACTCCTAATGTCCCGAAAATCTCAGAACGATTACCACCAGTGACACGAGTTAATATATTTTCAATTCCTGTAGGGTTGGCAAAATACACACTTCTATTTTCACCAACATTAAATTTCTCAAAGCTGTGAAATAAATTTGTACCTCTGGTAGCACCACCATTAATAATATCTCTTACATCATTATCTTTAGTAATAATTGAATTTTCTGCACCTAATGTATTATCTGGGATTAATTGCCCTTTAGCTGGTGAATTTATAGATGTAAATATTCCACCTATTGCGAATAAAGTTGTAATTGCTAATTGATAAAGTCGTTCACCCGGTTGCTGTTTTTTAAATTTCATGATGACCCTGGTATTTTTGATCTAAATCTAATTATTTAACAACAAAACTTTCCTCACTAATTTTTCTCCCTTCCAGCAACATTTCCACCTTCCAATTACCCACAGGTGCAGCAGAATTAATCGTATAACGACAATAAGTATCCCAAACAGCAGTTTTCACTTCACGGGTTTCATACTTATTTTGTTTAACAACTTGACCACTAGGATCAATCCAATTACAACTCAGAGATAACTTTTTACCTATCGGTGCATCCTTCAAAGTCACTCGATAAAAAACTTCAGCATTAGATTGACGAGAAATATTTTGTAAATTTCGATTATCAGCTAAAGTAATTTTATCTTGTTGTGCAGAAACATTAGCCAGTAAAGAACTTTGTTTTTGATTAAAAAATATAGTCGCAGTAATAGCTATAATAATAACCCCACCCACACCAAAAGCAATCAATCTATTTCGACGTTTTTGTACTTCCAGAGCTTGACGACGGCGTAATTGAATCAACGCTTCATCTAACAACTCAGGAGGTAGATTCAACTCTTGTAATATTTGTTGAATCTGCTGTTGATCAAATTCTGCTTCTTGACGTAATTGTAATCCTTGAACTTCTGCAATAATCTGATTTAATTGTTCCTGAGTTAATCGTTGGTTCATAATAATTAAAAATTAAAACTTTAAAACTTCTATCTATCTATCTTTTTTTCTGTCACCTGTCACCTGTTCCCTGTTCCCTTTCTTCTTACACTAAGGGTCTGGTTCTCACTTAACATCATAACTAGCTAACAGCGAACCTGCCAACCCGTTATCATATCAAAGTAAAAACCAGACCCAGTAGGAAATTTAGGTAATTAGATTACCAATCTTAGCGTCTACCACGATAAGGAACTGCATTCAAGTAATCAATATCAAATGCAGAGATTTTTTGAGCGTAGTTACCCTTGCCAGAGACTGATGCAGCCATATCCGCATATTTACCAGGATCACCTTCTGCCAAACGCTTTTGTTTAGCCTTAGCGGTGTAGAAGTTCTCCAAGGTAAAGCGCCAGTCGGTTCTGACTGTACCTGCTGTTTCTTGGAAGTCTGCGCCGTAGCGAGGTGTCACCAAGTTGTAAGGACGACCTTCTAAACGGTTGCGTTGGTAGGGTACAGTATTGTCACCAAAGTTTTGGCTGTATTCTTCGCTGTCTAATAAAGCATCAACAAAGCCGCTAAAACCCTTAGTACCAATAACAATAGACCAAGCAATTTCTTCTTGTTTGTTGTAAGCCGAACGACCCAAAAGGCGCTTGAGGGTGATATCTACCAAACGGTAGTTGTTGTTAACAGAAACAACTAAACGATAGAAAGCCTCAGACTTAGCTAAACCACGGATGAAGTCCTTAACAGACAAAGAACCATTTTTCAGTTGAGATTCTAAAGTACCTTGACGGTTGAACTTGAGAATTTCATGTTCGCTGAAAACTTGGCGATAAGATGCCCAAATGATACCTTGAATATCAGTGTAAGAACTAACATCTTCTGTACGGTAGATATATGGAGTATCTTCATTTTGGTCAGCAACGCCGAAGGTGCTAACACGATGATTTTGAGTGGTTGGTTTGTATTGAAGTAATGGCAGTGCCATGCTGCGTCTTTCCTCTTGTGAATAAATTCGTTTAAAAACAGAATTAGGTTTGATCACTCAAATTCCTAATTCGCACTTTAACTATTTTCCCGCATTAGGTTACACA
Organism: Anabaena sphaerica FACHB-251; assembly: GCF_014696825.1. Taxonomy (NCBI): domain Bacteria; kingdom Bacillati; phylum Cyanobacteriota; class Cyanophyceae; order Nostocales; family Nostocaceae; genus Anabaena; species Anabaena sphaerica. Next base: position 61,725 of record NZ_JACJQU010000025.1, read on the forward strand.
CCTAATTAAGAGATTTAGCGTACAGGGAAACTAGCACTAGGACTGATAGAAACAGGAATACCTGCGGGTACGGTTTCCCTAGTAGTATCAGGAATTTTAATGTTAGCTGTGTTAACTGGTGTGTAAGTAACAGTCCTGATGCTCACAGAAGCAGCCATTTTCATGAAGTCACTGATACTGCCGGGTTTATAGCGTGCATCTTCTAACTTATCGCGCCAGTAGTTAGCATAGCGGGGTGTTACCAAATTAAAGGGTCTATCTTTATAGCGTCGGCGCTGGTAGGGAACTATATTTTCACCAAAGCTGCTTTGATATTCTTCAGAATCTACCAAAGCATCCACAAAACCATCCCAACCGTTGGTAGCAATTTTGATTGACCAAGCGATTTCTTCATCTTTGTTGTAAGGCGCACGACCTAACAACCGCTTCAGTCCCAGTTCTACCAAGCGATAGTTGGAGTTGGTTTTAATAACCAAACTTTGGAAAGCCTCAGACTTAGCTAAACCCCGGATGAAGTCGCGCACAGTAATGGCTTTGTTCTTCACTTGAGATTCCAAATTACCTTGGCGGTAGAATTTCAAGATCACGTGTTCGCTGAAAAGTTGCCGATAAGCAGCCCAAATTAATTCTTCAACTTCACCGCTAAAAGCATAGTCTTCAATGCGGTAAATTCTGGGGCTGTCTTCGTTCGGTACTTCATAACCAGAAACCCGTTGGTTTTGAGAACTGGGTTTGTACTCTAGTAAAGGTATTGCCATATTTCACAATGTTTGTAAGTTGTAATTGGTAATTGGTAACTGGTAATTGGTAATTGGGAAGAATAAACTCTTGCCTCTTGCCTTTTGCCTTCTTACTGTCACCTGTCACCTGTCACCTGTCACCTGTCACCTGTCACCTATTGCCAATAACTAATTTTTGGAGATTCCAGGTATATAACTATAAGGTAGGGTAACTGCTACCGGTTTAATTGTTACTTCCTCTGTGGATACTTCCCGTGAGGTGTCGGGAATGTCCAAGGTTGTGATTTGAGAAGTAACGGAAGCAATTGTCCGCTGGTAGTTGCGTTCGGTGATGATGATTTTTCCTGCCATTGCAAAGAAGTTCGCAGGAATAGCCCGACGGATATCGTCGGTGGTGAGACTTCCAGAAGTGCGGGCGCTATAGAAGGAACGACTGCCCATGTTACGCATGGATTGAGCATCGCGCCAGTATGAATTATAGCGGGGATTAACTAAGTTAAAAGGACGTTCTCCAAAGCGGCGACGTTGGTAAGGTACGATGTCATCACCAAAGTTTTCTAGGTACTCGTCAGAGTCTAACAACGCATCAATAAACCCATGTACGCCTTTGGTCGCAATGACAATAGACCAAGCAATTTCTTCATCTTTGTTGTAAGCTGCCCGTCCTAAAAACCGCTTGAGGATAATATCAACTAAGCGATAGTTGGAGTTGAGGTCTGCTACTTGGCTACGGAAAACTTCTGATTTACCTAAACCCCGGATAAAATCGCGGACGGTAATTGCCCGATTCCGCAGTTGTGATTCTAAAAAGTTTTGACGATAGCTGGTTAAAATCAGGTGTTCGCTGAAAATCTGCCGATATCCTGCCCAGATGATGGCATCAATGTCTGTATCTGAAGTGGCAGAAGTCAGTTTATAAAGGGTTGGGGTGTCTTCGTTGGGGACTTCGTAACCTTCTACACGCTGATTTTGGGAGGAAGGAGAATATTCTAACAGTGGTATTGACATCTTTACTTTTACCTTGTTTTATGGTAGATAAAGCGGTCTATTGATTGTGATACTTAGTTGGGATAGTGAAGATGATTTGAGATTCTGAGTACAGCTGATTAGTGAAGGCAGTTAATCCCAGAGTCTAAAATCTAAAATCCACAATTGGTATAAGCTAACTGAATGCGGGCGCGGACTGACTTTTCAGCATCATTAGCCAGCATTTCTTGGAAGAGAGTCAAGATGGTTTCTCTAACCTCCGCTATTTTTGCCAAAGCCTGTAAACCAACAATGGCAGCATAACGAATTGACCAGTCTGTGTCTTGGCAAATTAACAGCAGTGTATCTAAGGCGCGATTGATGGCTGTTTGACTTTCAGGAAAGCCTAAATTAGACCAATTTAAGTTTCCCAGCCCTTTAGCAGCAGCACGGCGAACACTAGGAGCAAAGTCTGTAGCTGCGGTGGTGATTAACACATCTAAAGCACGGGGATCTGCGATCGCTGCTAAAGTGCGAATCGAATAAGCCCGTGCGCCATAGTTATAATCATCAATTTGTTCTAGCAATTGGGGTACTGCTATTTCTCCCAATTCTGTGAGTGCGGCTACTGCCACCACGGCAGCTGCTGGGTTGTTATAACCAAAAACAGCAATTAAGGTGGGAATGGCGGCTGGATCTTTGGCGGCTGCCAGGTTCTGCACTGCTGTTACCATTTGCGCTGGTGTTTCTGCTAGAGTGACAGCACGAATTAGTTCCTCAGTCATTGGTCAAATATCAATGATTAATAGTCAATAGTCATTGGTTGTTAATCATTTAACTAATGACTAATGTACGGGCGAAGCATTCAGGGGATAAACGCTCAGTTTTTATCAAAGGTTATTTTCTAAATGCTTCGCCCCTACGACTAATGACTATAAAAGTGAATCCATCAGGTTCATGACCCGAATTGCCTGATCAGAAATAGAGAGAGAATCTAACTCATGAGCAATTTGATGCTCTAGTAATCCTTTGAGCGCCATGAGTTTGAAGCTATTTTCTGCCTGAGCCTGGGCGATCGCATCTGCTGCTGCCATATAACCGATTGCTCCCAAATCCCCCAAAATTACACGACGTAATTTCAGGTCACTTTCTTGCAACATTTTCACCAATAGCTCACCATAAGTAGAATCTTGAGTGAGTTGGTACATAGCTCTAGCAGCGGAGCATTGTACCCGTGGGACTGGATGCTTAAGAAAAGGTTGAATTAGGGAAATAGCCTCAGTTGCACCAATAGCTCCCAAGGCTTCTAATACCGCTGTATAGGGCTGGGTGAGATGGGGTAGCCCTGTGACTTGCACGGCCTGGGCAACTCCCCCATCTAGTAGTTTTATCAGTGCTGGTACTGCTGTTTGAGCGCCAAGCATTGCCAAAGATTGGGCTGCGGCTTCACGGACATAATGATCAGAACATTCCAAGCATTTAATCAAGCCTGGTACAGCTTTGGGATTGCCCAATTTACCGAGCGCCCTAGCAGCATTCCGTCGTAAGGGATAACCTCCCAGTTCTGTTCTGTCCGCTTTATCCTCTAACGCTGCGATCAGAGCATCTACAGCTTCTGTCTGACTGACTCGGAACTTACCCAACCACCAAGCGGCATAATAGCGGAGACTTAAATCTGATGATTGCAGATTAGCTATGGCTTGCTCTGGTGTGAGTTGCGCCCCATTCTCGGCAGAATAGTCTTCTGCACTGGGTTCTACTATCATTGCCAGGGCTTTAGTTTGATTCTGCTACAGTCAAGGGTTCAATTTTCACAATTCTGCCACCCAAGCGGCTAATCCGTTGCATTTCTTCAGTCATGCGATTGTAGGGTACTGTGATAAATACGCTACCGCTACGCCGAATGCTGAATTTATTTTTGTCGGTTTCTTGGTTTTGCTTTAAGCCAACAACTTCGTAACGAAATACACGGCTTGCGGATGAAGAAACGCTACTAGCACCAAGTGTGGTTTGACCGAACATTAATTCTAAATCTCCTCTTGATGGGTTTTGCCGATAAACAGCACTCTACCTTACGTGGATGTAACGCTGACAATTTTGCCGCCGACTCGATGAATCTGCTGCATTTTGTCTAATAGGCGTTCATAAGGTACAATGAATGTTGTGCTGCTGCGGCGCACGCTGGGGTATCCTGGATTGCGAATGCCTGCTACTTCAATTCGGTAGACGCGATCCGATTGCCCTACAGCATTACCTAAGTTTTGTTTAGGTGCATTATCCGCAGATGAACGGAATGCCCAATTATTGTTAGTACCAGATGGACCGACGATGGAGGAAGCTTTGTTACCAGCTAATTCCCGTGCTAATCGAGATTTGCTACCTTCTACCTGAGCCGTATCGCTGTTGGCGTAACCACGGTATAAGCGAAACATCCGGGTAAAACCCGTAGCACTTTGTCCGGTTTGAAAATCAAACCCACGGTAATAGGGTACAACGTTGTCTCCAAAGCTGTTTTGGTACTCAGCAGAATCTATGTAGGAGTCAATTTCTGCGTCGTAACCCTTGTTAATGTATAAGTCCAAGTGGTATGTCACTTCAGACTCATCATAAGGAGCGCGACCCAACAAATGCTTATAGTTGAGTTCGATCAACCGAGTTTGGAAACTGTTATAGAAAAATTTTGCTTTGTAGAGTTCGGACTTGGCAACGCTCCGTACAAACTCGCGCACTGTCAAATTGCGATCGCGCAGTAGTGATTCTGCACCAATCAGGCGATCTGATGCCAATATATAGTCGTTTCCTAAAACTTGCCGATAAACGGCTTTGATCACCAATTCGACTTCTTCGCGGCTGGCGTTGGGGCGCAGTTCAACTCGACGTGCTTCGCTAAAAGCCTCTGTGCCTAGCCTAGATGCTGCTGTTGTAATTGCCATTGTTTTTCCCCTTTGATTAGCAATACGGCTGTTTTTACCGCTTGCTTGTTGAATCAAGCTGGTTATTTATTGCTACCTAAAACTATGCCCGGAGCGAGATCCAACTGCTAGGTGATCCAGTCTGGTCGAGTGAGAATTTATTCCCCACGAGCAACTGATTAACCCCAAAGGGATAATTCCATCCAGCACTTGTACCCCTCTCCGGGCATAACGCTATCTAGCTGAGAGCGTTGATTGTGTAATCAATGTAGGTGTTAGCTTCGTTTGCAGCTTGACCAGACAAGCCATGATTAGCTTTGATGTATTTCAAAGCTTCTACATACCAGCTGGGAGACAAGTCAAACGCAGCGTGCATTTCAGACAAACCAGCAATCAAGAATTCATCCAAAGGACCTGTGCCACCAGCAACCAAGCTGTAAGTGATGATGCGGAGGTAGTGACCAACGTCACGAGCGCACTTAGACTTACCACGAGCATCAGAAGCAAACTGAGGACCAGGTGTAGAGTTGGTGTAAGGGAACTTTTGGTATACAGCGTTGGTAGCGCCATCAATCAGCTTTTGAGCGTTAGCTGTCAAACCACGAGCAGCTTCCATGCTGGCAGCGGCACGTACAAGACGACCGTTAACAGCTTGTAATTCGGTGTTGCTCAGGAAACGTCCTTGGGTATCAGCAGATGCGATAGCTTCGGTAATTGGTGTTTTCATGATCTAAATTTCTCCTTGATTTGTTTCTTATTTTGTTGGACGAGCTAAATTTTAGCTCTGGACTACTTGTACTTGATTAAGCAACAGCAGCAGCAGCGCGATCAAAGTAGCTAGCCAATTCAGAAACTAAAGAACTGCAATCACCTTTGGTGATACCGTTGGGATCGTTAACGATATTGATAGCAGCTTCTTTCATCTTGCCAACACCAACTGCTACGGAAGCACCAGGAGTACCCAAAGCTTGGTATGTTTCACGTAAGCCATTTAAGCAACGGTCATCAAGAACACTAGCATCACCAGCTATTGCAGCATAGGTAACATAGCGTAAGATGATTTCCATGTCGCGCAGACAAGCAGCCATGCGACGGTTGGTATAAGCGTTACCGCCAGGAGCGATCAATTGGGGCTGTTCTTCAAACAAAGAACGAGCAGCGTTGGTAACGATAGCAGAAGCGTTGCTGGTGATGCGGTTAACAACGTCTAAACGCTTGCTGCCTGAAGCTACAACTGCGCTTAAAGCATCTAGTTGTTCGGTGCTTAGGAATTCGCCTCTAGCGTCAGCTTGAGAAACAACCTTGGAAAATACATCTAATGTCATGGACTCTAATCTCCTAATTACTTAGTTGAGAGATGTCTTGATTAAAACTGTTTATGTTTTATCAATCAGGAATGGGTAATCAAAAACTAAAAGCTAAAGAGTTTTTCACATCCTGTCTCACTTTCTTGTCAATCATCCTGAAGGTAGAAATATGAGAATCAGAGGTAAATTTATGAGAAACAAGCAAACACGATTGGATTGGTTGCCTCGTTTAACTTTGCTCTGTTTTTTGACCCCTCCAGATTATGTTTATACACTGCTATAGATACTTTATTTGTTACAAATTATGAATAAATAAGATCTGGCAATAAGAAAAGCCTCAAATCCTTCATATATAAGGACTGTGCGCTAGAAAAGTTGCTTATTTTTGTTACAAAACTTCATAAAAAGTGGATATGGCAGGAAAATTTAGAGATTTTAGATTAATTTAATAATCTTGCAAAAATATATCACAACTAACTTACAGAGATTTTGGGGATATATATAGACCCAGTAGTTTATATTAAAGAATGTAAATTTTACATTTCTAAATATTGTTGAGAACTGTTGAGAAGTTGTTAAATTAACCCCCCAGGGGGGATTTTATGAGGAGTTCAAGGGCGCAGAAGAAGCAGGGGGCAGGAGGCAGAAGAAGAAATTTCTCCCCATCTCCCCATCTCCCCAGTCCCCAGTCCCCAGTCCCCAGTCCCCAGTCCCTAGTCCCTAGTCCCTAGTCCCTAGTCCCCTATCTACGACGGAGAATTTCTAGCAACTTGGTGAAGGTTTGGGGTAGGGGTGCGGTTACTTCAACCCAATCTCCAGAAATGGGATGTTGTAACTTGAGTTGCCAAGCGTGTAATGCTTGACCAGGCAAATTTACCCCTACAGAACGACCAGAACCATAAACAGGATCACCAACAATGGGATGGCCGATTTTGGCACTATGGACACGAATTTGATGGGTACGTCCTGTTTCTAGTTGAAAGTGGATCAAGGTGTAGTTACTAAGCCTTTCTTTAACTTGCCAATGAGTTATGGCTGTTCTTCCCCCTTGTTCTACAGGGATTATTGCCATTTTCTTGCGGTCTTGAGGATGACGACCAATGGGTAAATCTACAGTTCCGGTTTCAGTTTTTGGCGCACCGTAAACCACCCCTAAATATTCTCGTCGTGCTGTTTTGGCTTGGAGTTGTGCTTGTAGGTGCTGATAGGCGATATCTGTTTTAGCAATAGCGATCGCACCAGTTGTATCTTTGTCTAATCTGTGAACAATACCCGGACGTTGAACACCACCAATTCCCGGTAAATTAGGACAATGTGCTAATAAAGCATTAACTAAAGTTCCATCTGTATGACCCGGTGCTGGATGAACTACCAAACCTGCGGGTTTATTGAGAATGAGTAATTGCTCATCTTCGTAGAGAATATCCAAAGGGATATCTTCTGCTACCAATTCCAACGGTTGGACTGCGGGAATTTCTAAACTAATGCGATCGCCTGCTTTCAGATTTATTTTCTTAGATGTACAAACTTGATCATTGAGTTGGACATGACCCTGTTCAATTAACTGTTGAACACGGGAACGGGATAAGTCTGGTATTTCTGCCGACAGATAGCGATCCAGGCGTTCACTTTTTTCTTGGACTAGGAGATTAATAGCGGCCACAGTTGGTTATTTTAAACAGCTAAGTATAGTTCCAAAAAGCATAGACAAATATGTCATGCCGTTTGTTTGCCGGGAATAACCCCAACAGGGCGGACTACAACGCCCTCTATCCCTAGACTAAAAGCTGTCGGGACTACTTTTCTTAAAATATTTAAACTACCATTAACATCAGCGTGAATCAGTTTACCATTACCTGCTTTATAAAGCTTAGTTCTGATTCTTCGACCACTAAATTTCACTTCTTGTGAGTCAGCTTTTCCATAAGTAGGAATAGTGTCTTGGTCTAAAAAAGAAGCTACACTCGTGTAAGACTCCTCAGCAACCAATACCTTTATCCCTACTAACTTCGCCTTATAACTCAACTGCTGTACAAATCTACTATGAGGAATACAAACAAAGTTTTGATTATTTCGGCTGCCCAAATTAGCATTTTGCTTCCACAATGGATTTTGACCTATTACTAAAGTCCCAATCCCCTGCTTCAC
>NZ_JACJQU010000026.1 GCF_014696825.1 Anabaena sphaerica FACHB-251
ACGTGTGCCCTTCCGATCCCCTCTCCCCTGCTCCCCTATCCCCTATCCCCAGTCCCTTGTTGCATCAAAAGTGGAGGTTTTCATTTTTTGTGCTATAACCCACACAGAAAATGAACTCAGACAGAAACGACTAATGGAACCAGACAAACTAGCCAGGTTTAAAGAGTACGGTGAGTTTATCCTCCGCAAAATTGACTCTGTACCCCAACGCCCTTCCCAACAGGAAGATTGGGTTCCTACTAGCCTCGATGACTGTCTAATGCGTCTGCGAGAGGCTGCACAGAAAACTGTAGAACTGGCTACGTCACCTGTGAAAATTGGTGTGATGGGTGAATTTAGCAGCGGTAAGAGTTTGCTGCTAGGTAGTTTAATTGGTTATGCAGATGCTTTACCAGTTAGTGAAAATCCCACGACAGGAAATGTCACCGCCATTCATATTAAACCACAAGATAGTTTTGCTACTACCCAAATAGATAATTACACAGTTGAGTATTTATCTCATGAAGGGGTGAATGAGTGTTTACACTTCATGTTAGGAGAAGCAAACGGACGCGCTATAGCTGCTGGTTTACCACCGTTACAAGTCTCTAAAATCAAAACTGGCAAAGATATTTCTAACTGGTGCGAGGAAGCATGGAAAAGCTCAAATAATTTAGAATTACGCTATCTATTGCGAGAGTTGGTATTATTTTTGCGGGCTTATCAAGCTTATGGTGAAGCTTTGTGTAGTAAGTATTATCACATTGATGCGGCTACGGCACATGAAGGGTTACAACTCAACGAGATGCCAATGGCGATCCAAACTCTTAAATTTGATGATCTACCACCGGCACATATTCGCTTACCCAGTGCGCCCCAAAGACTCCAAACTCAATTATTACAAAATAGTTTTCACCTAATTCGCCGTGTTGATATTGAGGTAAAAATATCAAGAGAAATTTGGGATTTAACTGGTGCTGAAGAATTTGTATTGTTAGATTTTCCCGGTTTAGGTGCAGCAAATTCTGGCGCGAGAGACACTTTTTTATCATTGCGAGAATTGGCGCAGGTGCAGACAATTTTAGTTTTGCTTAATGGTAAATCACCGGGGAGCGATCGCGCCAATAAAATATTTACCATGATGCAGCAACAACGCCCAGGACAAGATTTAAAAGACTTAATTCTTGTCGGTGTGGGAAGATTTGATCAATTACCTTTAGACAGTGAAGGTGGCGAGAGAATACTTGATTTTTTGATTGAAGAGCATCCTAATTCTCAACCTTTACAAACAGATGTAGTTTTTCAGAAATTGAAAGTTCTACAAACAATTATTGATGGCGCAGATGCCTTTACAACCCAAAAAGACCGCATCGTTTTATTATCCCCATTATTAGGTTTAGCTGAATTAGCCAAACGGTCAACTACAGTTAAAGCCGGTTCAGAAGAATTTCTGGCTAACTTAGATTATCCTGATTATCTAGAACGTTCTAAGAAATTACAAGTAAAATGGGGTAAATTAAGCGAAAAATTATTAACAACTGAACCGCGTAATCCTCTAGGTAGACAGTTAAGTTATTTTGCTCAAGATGGGGGTATTAATAAACTGCGTGAATTGATCCAAAATCATGTTGCTACTCACGGTGTGAAGCAATTATATGAAGATACCCGTAGGGCGGCTGATGTTGTGCATCAACAACAAGAACAACTGAAAGATATCATAGCCGAAATTCACGAACAAGGCATACCCACAGCCGATAGTCCCGCTTTAATTGATTTGCGTTTGGCAATTGAAACTTTAGATAAAACTTACAGAAACTTTCAAAAAGATTTGGGTAAAGAACCACTCAAAGATAGACGGGGAGTTGTTGTCAGTGATGTAATTAAAGATGAATTGACCTATAGAATTCTCAATTGGAATCAGTGGACTTTATTATTTAATAAAGCCCAAAATGGTACAATAGCTTTAGCAGAATCTAAAGGTGCAGCGGGTAAATTATTTGACCGGGGTAATAGAGTTAATAATTCTCTACCTACCAAGAGCGATGATTTTTATCCAGAGTTTGCAAAAACTGTTAAAGAACTGGAAGATTTTGCCCGCGATCGCATTCGTCAAGCCGTGGTAGACTTGTTGAATAAATTAGCCCATCAAGTAGTTTTAGAACGGGAAAAATTACAGGCTATTCTCAGCCCAGACATGGAAGAATTTATTGAAGATAAATTTGGTGTAGAAGCAGCAGATTTATTTTATAAACTTCTGTTGGGATGTGACCCAAACCAATGGAAAGAAGCCATTATCGTCGAAATCAACAATCAAGATCAAGCCATCTCTCCAGAAATCATGTTTCCCCTAGCGCGACGGGACGAAAAACACAGTATTGGACAAATATTTGATTGGTCTCCTGAAAGAAATCAAAACTCATCTCGTGCAGCTAATCATCAACTTTTTGTTTTACGTCTGCGCGATGAAATTACCGCTAGTGCTAGTCTTCACCTTGTCCAATATGTCAGTGAAGTTAATCAACAAGTGAATGCAGAATTAGAAGGAATTTTAGATCAAATAATTCCTAGTTTGCAAAACCTGTCTAAAAAAGAAGAACTACTCAGATATATTGCTGCTGGAGACTCAACCCCAGAGTTAGCAATTCCCACTTGGTTAGAAATTCTTTCTGATATCGCAGCAATTAATGAAAGTGATATCTATGAGTATTTTTAAAGGAAGAAGGGAACAGGGAACAGTAAATAGGTATTAGTATTAGGTTTTTTCCACGTCTACCAATTACCAATTACCAATTACCAATTACCAATTACCAATTACCAAAATTAAATTATGCCTGTGGAAATTCGTCTTCCACCCAAATATCAACTGCGAGTTAAAGAAAATCAACGCTTGGATTTACCTGCTATTCAAATTGTTGCTACTAATAGTAATATTCCCCATATTTCTCGCATTACTTGTAGCGTCAGAGGAACACCAAGGGAATTAGCAGCAGAAATTCAACAAACATATAAACACTTTAACTCTGTTACACCCAAGAAAATCTCTAACTTATGTCAACTAGGTCAATATCCTTATCAGTTAGAGAAACCTTTAACTGAACCAGTTAACTGTACTTTGCAGGTAATTGTTGAGTATTTTGATTCTGATTCAACCGGAAAACCAATATTATCTATACACAAAAATATGGGGATTTCCTGTAATCTTTGGTTTTCACCAGATTTTCAAACAATAGCAACGGACACGCCAATGAACCCTTTTGAATTAGACACCTATCTCAATAAATTGAGTCAACAATTGAGTGAAAAACTGAATGAGAAACCTAAAAAAAGATTTCCTGGTTGGTTCGCTTTAGATTTTGGGACTTCTAACTCTACAGTGACACTTTTTGATCCCATTGAAGTACCAATTGCAGAAATTTTACCCAGAGAACAAGAATTAAGATTACGTCAGCGGTTAGCAGAATGGTTAAATTCTCCCGCTGGTTCTGCTTTACCAGATACAACGTTGAGTGAGTGGGAAAAGTTTATTGCGAATATTAGCAAAAACTTAGAAATTGAACCAGAACAGTTAAGCGAAGTTTTTGAAAGTGATAATAAAGAACTTTTTTTAGAAGCAATTCGCCAAATTGAATTATGTTTAGGAAATAGTGAGAGATTTCGCCGTGCTGTCAGCAAAAAACTTTATCAAATATATCATGAAGTTTTCCGGGTTCCGACTCTAGAATCCCAAAATTTGATTCCTGTAGTTTTAGATATTGACAGACGAGATACAGAAATTCCTAGTGAAATGGAAATTTCGCAAATAGAACCCTTAAAATTGCAAATGGGTAGGGAAGCAAGGGATCATCGAAAAAAAGCCATAGCCCAAGGGACAATTAGTTCTGTCAAGGATATTATCAGCAGATTTCACCACTCACCCAAACGCTATTTTGGTCAAAATCGAACTTTTCCAGTTATCTTGGATGGGGAAGAAGAAAACATTGAAGTTAACCAATTAATTCAAGCAGCATGGGCGCATTTAATCGAGTTAACTGAAGATTATCGTCAACGTGCCAGAAGGAGATTTTCCGAAGGTGATTTATTAACAGCAGTTGTCACCTATCCTACAGTTGCACCTCCAGTAGTTCGCAAAGAAATTAAGGCATTAGTCGAGGAATTAGGTATTGATGATGTGCAAACTGCTTATGATGAAGCGGTTTCTGTAGCTATATTCTTTTTATGGCGAGAATTCGGCGGTAATTTAAATATTGGCATTGAATCTTTTAAAACTCGTTGTCGTCAAGAGAAAAATAAATGGTCACAAAATGTTTTAGTTTTAGATATTGGTGGTGGAACTACAGACTTAGCATTAATTGAACTGACATTAGAAGATAAAACCCCATTTTTTGCTGATCATGAAGATAGAGGTTTAGGTGGACGTTATTATAAACTTACCCCGAAATTATTAGGTTCTTCAGGTCATTTACAATTAGGTGGTGAGTTAATTACTCTGCGAATTTTCAGACTTTTAAAAATTGCGATCGCAGATTTTCTTCTCACAGCAATAACCACCGGCGACATCGAAAGCGACAAACTAGAAGACTTAATCAACTCCGAATTAAACGAACGCTTTTTAGAAGATGGCAAATTTAAAAGCGGCAGTTTATTAAAATGTGTAGATAAAGAAAACCCCGAAGGTGACGTTGCTTTTAAAGATGCTTTAGACACAGCAGAAAAAGTCTTACCTACCCGCTGGCAACAAGCACCCCAACGCCTACAAACATTTTACACCCTGTGGGATCATGCCGAAGCAGCTAAACTCAAATTAGGGCAAAAATTACCCGGAGATGGTTCCTTATTAACCTTCACCCTTTCCGAACAACAAATTAGTGAACTACTCGCCCAAAGTGCAGTTAAATTTCAAATTATCATTCCTGATGCTATCTCCCTAACATTAGATAGTCAGCAATTTGAACGGGCAGCAAATTCAGCCATTAAAGAAGCAATAGGTATTGCTAAAGGTTTAATGGAAAGCCGTTTAAATGCAGACAATAAACAAAAAGTAGATTGGTTAATTCTCTCCGGTAAAACTTGCAATTTGGATTTAGTACAAAAACAAATCTACCAAGAATTTAGCAAATCTCCCTATTTTGTTTGGAACCCAGAACGCATTACCTTCGTTTTAGAATTTACCAAACTTGCTACCTCAGCCGGTGCTTGTTACGCCGAAAAATTAAGACGATTAAGATTTGATCCTGAAGAATCTAAAAGCTTACTGCGTAAAGGTGCAAACCAGTTAGAAATAGATGTCAAAAACCTATTTTATTATCTACCTTGCAACTTCAAACGCAAAACTCAAAGTAATGAACTATTAGCCATATTCAATGCTGGACAAGAACTTTATCAACTTGCACCTTGGGAAAGCGTCGCCAAAGTGCGGACAAATTGGCAAGGGATACAATTAACAAACATCATCTATCGTCAAGACTATGAAGATGGCGAGTTACGGCTATGGGGTAGCTTCGATGGTAAAACTTTGATGGAGAAATTAGGGATGGAAGAACCAGAATTTCTCAAAAAAATTAAATTGCAATTTGAGATAGACCAAACCCTGCAATTTAGCGTTTTACTCTGTCAAGGTAATCCCCATTATTTAATAGAGGTTCAGGGGATAGATATCAATTCCGTCATAGCAGCAGATTCAGAACCAGCAGATTTATTTACTGATAGTAAATTAAAGTGGAATATCGCCGTTGAACAACCCCGAAAAAACTTAAATGATGGTGATATTGCCATCAACGTATTAGAATCAGCAACAGTTGATCAACCAGATGCTTATCATTTAGTGTTTGCAGTTGATAACAATGAAAATCAATCGCTGCAAACATTTCACTATTTGCAAGATGGTGTTAACGAACCAGGAAAAGGGTTAATTAGTAACCCCTTACCTCCCTTCCCACAAAACGGTCAACACACCTTTTATATTTATCAAACAGATAGCGAAACCAACACCAAAAAATGGCTACGTATCGGCGCACTTAGCAAACCAGACATCACCACAGATTACCCCTGTCAATATCATGTCACACTCGACAACAACGGTATATTAAGGATGCACGCAGGTGAAGTACCCTATTGGACATCACATAATCAAGAATGTCTGAAACAAGAAGGATGTGTTTATCGTGCAGAATTAGAATTACAACCCAACGAAATTGATAAAGAACGCGATCCCTTTTGCGGAATACATTAAATCAATAATCAGTTCTCAGTTGTCAGTTATTAGTTGTTATTATTCTCCTAATTTCTGACTCCTGAATTCTTACATTTATTATTGCCATGATGCAGCATTTCCAGAAATTATTAGCAACAGAAAATTCACGAATCGCCCAGGTATTAAAATTTAGTTTATACGGACTAGAAGCAACTTTAAATCAAGCCCGAATAGAATACCCGGAAGACCCAGGAAATGAGTTATGTGAACAGGTCATAGTAGAAATTCATACCCTTTTAAAACCTGCACCAGTTACAGAAATTGCAGTTGTTGATGAATCTAAATCAAGTGAATCATCAAATGAATCTAAATTAAGTGAATTACGTAATGTTTTTGATTCTGACTTAGAACTCAATTTTTATTTAGGAGATACACCCCTACAAAGTCAAAATGATGCTGATTTATGGAATGAAATTCACCGCAAGTTGTTGCGAGTTCCTGAAGATTTAGCAACATCTTGGCGAAAACTTGCTTTAGAAATGGCGCAAAAAGTTGGGGCAACAGAAGATTATGTAAATTTGTATCACTTGCCTTTTGTGCGTGATGAAATTATCTATACTGGTTTAAATGGTACTGTTCAAGCTAGGGGTTTATGTTTGTCAAAAAAAGCCTTTTTAAAGTCTGATATTGGCAAGTTATATAATTCGGAAGATTTGCATTTATTAGCAGGATTTTTACTTTTATATACTAAGTTTATTGAGATAGAACCAGATTTACATCATGCTTTAAAAAGTGTTTTTAGCTTTGATGTTGTTTCTTTACACTCCCAGCCAGAACAATCTCATCTCTATATTGAAACATTGAGCGATCGCTTACAACGTACTCAAAAAACTGAGGAAAATACTGACCCAATCCTCAATCTACGTGCTTGGCTTGACATAGATGAAGCCATACATTCCCTAGTATTCGTTCCCCCAGCCGAGCGTTATTCCTGGTGGGGAAAGCTACAACAAGAATCACGCCGCATTCTCAAGAAAGTAGCCAATAAAGCTATAGAAGCAGGTTATGATGTGCGAATTAGACAATTATCAGGACTTTATGCTGATATTTGTGCGTTTTCTAAAGATGACTTACAACTAGATTATGGTGGAACACCTGGAGAAGTATTAAGTTGTTTGCGGTTGTATGCACGAATAAATCAAGAAGAAAATCCGGGGCGGGTTCTATTTCGGTCTTTACGGTGAAAACCGCTCTGCGTTTATCCTTGGTTCTGTTTACTACCTTGGAGGTTTAGGAGTCGGTGTGGTAGGTTTAGGTGTAGGAGTGCGATCAGGCTTAGGAGTTGAAGGAGAAGAGGGCGTTTGTTGAGCAAATAGAGTTTGTTGTGTGTTCGTAGCTTGAAAATCTTTGGGTATTGCAAAAACAGCAGCAGTCCCCAAAAATGCTAGTAAAGCCACGGATGCTAAATTTCTCATATTTTTATCCCCGTCAAGACTGATTTCACCTTATTTTGATGAATCCTCAAATTCTATATCTCTCGCTAAAGGTAGCCCTACTTATGTTTCTCTAGGTAGAAAAACTCATCTAGAATAATTCCTAAATTTGCTGTTGAAGTATGATGTAAAGAGGGAAGTTTAGGTTTATTTACTAACAAATTTCTTCACTTTCTTCACTTATTCACCACCAGAGAAAAACAACGGTAACACAAAAGCTGCTATCACCCCAACTAACACAAACACCTCAATAATTCTCAGAACCAAATTACTCTGCATTAACTGACTAATTTCAGCACTAAAATTATTGGAGAAATTACCCAACCAACTATGCAAACGACTATACCAATTTCTCGGATCATCTTCTGAGCGAAATTTCCATGACAACATTGATAGCAACAATGGCGCACCACCCACTTTACTAGACATTAAAAGATGAATGGCTAAACAACAAACCATAATCACCCAAGCTATCAAATGGCAATAATACCAAATATGATCAAGTTCGCCTATCGGTAGCCATTCTTCTTTCATCATTCTGCCAGATATCACCGCCAAAACTGAAGCGATAAGCATCATCGTATTTGCTAAACGTTGCAGACTCACCCACCAAATTGGTTTACCAAATTCTGTGAGTTTTTGTAGCGAATCTGGTTGTAGTAGGCGCTTTTGTCCTGCATGAAAGCTATAGAGTGCGAAAGCTGGTAATAACAATAAGAAAAATAACCCCGCAGTACCGTGAATATCCTGGATAGGATCAATTTTGGGAATGGGGATTTTACCAAATCTTTTGTCAAATGTGTTGTAAACTAAGAATCCGGTAATAATAGCCGCAATTACTAAGATTCCGCTGAAACCGTGTAAAATTCGTAACAACAAAGGTTGATAAGGGGCTGAACGATTCATAAGCTGATTTGGCGTTTTTTAAATATTGCTAATGTTGCCCTAGATATGCAACAAAAATATATAATATCTTAGTCAATACCTAGAGAATACTGCATTAATGGCTGAAATTATACATTTTACAGGATTTATCAAAGGAGTCACCTACAAAACCTACTTAGGTGAAAAGTTAAAGGAAATTAACATAGATAATTTTAATGTCAATCAAGCAGGTGCTTATGGATTGATAAAGTCTCCTATAACTGAACTTGCTTATTCTAAATGGGTTTCACCTAAAAGAACTAGAAGTTATCCATTTGCGAGGATATATAATACATATAATTCATCCAAAATTATAACTATAATTCCAGTGATTAAAGATGAAGGTAAAGATGGAGATATAGATAAAATTCAATACTCTACAATTTCCTGGATGAATCTACTAAATATTTATATTGTACTTGCGTATTATGAAACAGCCGAAAAAAGTAATAAAAAAGGACAAGCAAGCAAGAATAAGCTGACAAATCAAAAATTTAATAATGAACTTGTCCAATCTCAAATTGGCGAAATACTAGCATATCGTCAAAGTGCTTTGCATTGGAATAAAAATTTATTTGAACAAAGATTTATATCAATTTTTGAAAAAGCTTTAAATTCTTATGATTCCATTTCTCGTCAAACTGGAGTTTTGGTTCACTCAAGAGCAGGTATGGATAATTATTTACAAAAAATCATAAATGAATTTGAAGAATTTAAAAATATTTCTCTTAAAAATTCTCATAACGCCAGTAAACGGGAAGCTATGACTTCTCATAAACTAGAATATTTAGCAGATGGATTAAAAGCAACTTTTAGTATTGAGAACTATTTAGGTGGAATTTACTATTTGACTCCTGATGAAATATTTTTCGATAATGATATGTGTATAATTCAAGAATCCAAAAACTCTTCAAAAGATTCTTTACCTAAACTTCCTGATATTCAAGATGGGTTATTTAAGCTAATTTTATTTTCTAACTTAGATTCTTTAACATTGGATGGTAAACCAGTTGATTTTGTTACAAAATTAAAGCTCACTGGAAAAAATGTAGTTGGTTCTATTGTTTTACCAGATGCTACAATGCAAGAAGTAGAATATTTCTTACAAACTAATACGAAAATTTTTCCAAAAAAGCACAAAGAGATTATCCGCAAGTTAGCTTTAGAAGCGGAGAATAATCAAAAATTAAAAATACAAGTATCCTGCAATTCTAACCTATAATTTTTATGATTAAAAGCCCTCTTCGTTATCCTGGTGGTAAATCAAGAGCAATTCAGCAAATCCTTACATATTTGCCAGAAAGCTTTGCAGAATTTAGAGAACCTTTTGTTGGTGGTGGTTCAGTTTTTATTTACTTAAAACAAAAATATCCTAACTTAAAGATTTCTATTAACGATTTAAACAGAGAATTATTTCTGTTTTGGCATTTTGCTCAATCTGATTTATCGAAATTAGTTTCAGAAATTCGTCATATTAAAGAAAAGTGTCAAGATGGTAAATTACTCTTTTCAAAATTAGTCAGTGTGGATGTCAACACTTTATCAGATTTAGAAAGAGCAGTACGATTTTTTGTTCTCAACAGAATTACATTTTCTGGTACGATAGAATCAGGGGGTTTTTCTCTAGAATCTTTTCATACTAGATTTACTACTTCATCAATTGATCGTCTTGAGAAATTAGGAAAAATATTAACACAAGATATTAAAATTACTAATTTAGATTATAGTCAAATTTTGCATACAGATGGGCAGGATGTATTTATATTTTTAGATCCTCCATATTTTAAAGCTGAAAAATCTAAATTATATGGAAAAAGAGGAAATTTACATACTGGTTTTGATCATTTAAGATTTGCAGAGGTTTTAAAAGAATGCCCTCACCAGTGGCTAGTTACCTATGATGATTCACCCGAAATTAGAGATAATTTTCAATGGGCAAATATTTATGAATGGGAATTACAGTATGGGATGAATAACTATAAACAAAAAGGTGCTGCTAAAGGGAAAGAACTATTCATCAGTAATTATGAAGTTAAACGCAATTTAGAACCAACTCAAAAAAATTACAATTTGACTACTAATTCAGTCTGGCAATTAAGTCTGGAAATATAAGTAAGTGGGCGTTAAAAATTGTCGTTATGACAAGGGAACAGGGAACAGGGAACAGGGAAGAAGGTTTTGGTGAATTTACTTTTTGTTACATACTTCGGTTTTTTCCCGCCGACTTACTTAATTTTCATCATTTTTGTGTATTTGCAGGAAACAAAAATATTCATCTAAATCGAAAAATCCCCATTTTTCGGTAGGATTACTCACAGCGTAATTAAAAAACCCCAACCATGACAAACTTACCAGATCCTACTACTTGGTCAAACCTACTCAAACAATTATTAGAACGCCAATCATTATCCCGCAGCCAAGCCGCAGAACTGATGCAAGGATGGATAAACGAAACCATTCCCCCAGAATTATCAGGAGCAATTTTAACAGCACTGCACTTCAAAGGCGTTTCTGCTGAAGAATTAACAGGAATGGCTGAAGTATTAAAATCTCTGTCCATCAAGACTACTGGAGACAATACCCAATCACAGATCCCCCTGGTTGATACCTGTGGAACTGGTGGTGATGGGGCATCAACTTTTAATATTTCCACAGCAGTCGCCTTTGTCACCGCTGCTGCTGGTGTACCTGTAGCTAAACATGGCAGCCGTTCCGCCTCCAGTCTAACCGGAAGTGCTGACGTTTTAGAAGCTTTAGGCGTGAACTTGAATGCAGCCAGCGACAAAGTACAAGCAGCAGTAGAAGCAGTGGGAATTACCTTTTTATTCGCTCCTGGTTGGCATCCTGCGCTTAAAGCCGTTGCACCGTTGCGGCGAAATTTAAAAGTGCGGACAGTGTTTAACTTACTTGGACCCTTAGTAAATCCCATGCGTCCCACTGGCCAGGTGATTGGGGTATTTGATCCCAAATTAATCGAAACTATCGCTCAAGCCTTAAACCAGTTGGGAACGGAAAAGGCAATTGTATTACATGGGAGAGAAAAATTAGATGAAGCGGGGTTAGGGGATATAACTGATTTGGCGGTTTTATCTGATGGGAAAGTGCAGTTAACCACCCTCAATCCTGAAGAGGTAGGTGTCACAGCAGCACCGATTACAGCCCTCAAGGGTGGGGATGTGCAAGAAAATGCCGAAATTCTCACCAACGTACTCCAAGGAAAAGGAACTCAAGCCCAGCAGGATGCTGTGGCGCTCAATGCTTCTTTAGCGTTGCAAGTAGCGGGTGTAGTTCCCTTATTCAACCATGCTCAAGGTGTGAGTATGGCTAAGGAAATTCTACAAAGCGGTAGCCCCTGGACAAAGTTGGCACAGTTAGTTGAATTCCTGGGGGATTAGCTTCTGAGTGGGCTTGGGGACGAAATTCTACAACATTACGCTTGATAGTAACGTCATAGTTACCAAAAAAGTCATGTCCTAACAATCCTGTTTCTAATTCTACACCTGCGATCGCCACAGGAACTTTACTCACCATCACCCCGCCAACTTCCATCGAATCCAGATAGCCAACCGGAAATTCCACCGCTTTAGAACTAACTGTGTTGGCTTTGGCAATTCCCACAGGCACTACACCTAAAGCCTGTGCTATCTCTTGAGTAATCACAGTACCACTAGCTCCCGTATCCACAATCATCTCAAATCGCTGTCTACCATTAAAGGTAACTTCGACAATGGGAGTACCACCAACTCGCCGCTTAATCGGTGCTATAAATACCTGATTATTGTGGGCGAGGATTTCCGATGAAGGGAAAATCGGCTGTGGTGGTGGTAGTGGTTGTAATTGTCTAGTAGGAGTGGGAGTTGAATAACGTTGTATTTTGGGTTGTGGTTGGGGAACGGCAACAACTACCTGTTGATCCGGTACTACTGGAGATGCTAAGGTACTGGGGTTAGCTTTCTGTTTAGCTAATTTAATTTGACGCTGGTATTCGGCGATTTTTCTTTGAGCAAAGGGAAAATTAGGACTATCTCGCCGTACCTGTTCCATGAGAGCGATCGCATCCTCAAACCTACTCGTCACCAAATTCCAATCATCTGGAGATTGAGCAGATTGACTGATACTCACAGCACCAGTAGCTTTATCCAGCGCCAATTCTAAAGCACTTGGTTCTGTACTGTGTTCTACTTCTGGTTTTGGGTTGGCAGGTAATGACGCTGGTTGCTTAGTTGGCGGCTGTATTGCAGCCAAATTACCAACAGGTACAGATGGCTGACCATTACCAGTCGCCGTTGTCTGTTTGTTGTCACTACAGCCAACAGTCAAAACCGCTAGACTACCAGAAAAAAAAATTAGGGCTGCGCGGGATAAATAAAACTTAAGCATAATAACTTTCAGGTTAACCGCCCTGGCTCTCTCCAAGTGTAGCGCCCCCACCCAATTAAAGATGGTTCAGGTTTAATGATTTAATTGATTATTTAACCCAAGTTGCTGATTATAAATGTTTTTACATAGCATAAGAAACGGTTTTAGTGGTGGATTGGGGATTGGGAAGATATGAATTCATAATTCAGAAAACTCCTGCTCCCTGCTCCCTGCTCCTTGCTCCCTGCTCCCTGCTCCCTGCCCATTCCCTATTCCCTATTATTTATGTCCCTATCTGATCCAATACCCGCTCTACTTGTCCTAGCTGATGGTACAACTTATCGCGGTTGGTCTTTCGGTGCGATGGGAACCGCTATCGGCGAAGTTGTGTTTAATACGGGGATGACTGGATATCAAGAAGTGTTGACAGATCCCAGTTATACAGGTCAAATCGTTATTTTTACCTATCCCGAATTAGGAAATACTGGCGTTAATCCCGAAGATGAGGAATCAACAAAACCTCATGTTAAGGGAGCGATCGCTCGCAATATCTGTCACAAACCCAGTAACTGGCGGTCTACACAATCTTTACCAGACTACCTCAAGCAGCACCAAGTCCCCGGTATCTTTGGCATCGACACCCGCGCCCTCACCCGCAAAATTAGGATGTATGGGGCTATGAATGGTGGTATTTCTACCTCTATACTAGATGAGGCTGAATTATTAGAACTGGTGCAAGCTGCTCCCAACATGACAGGATTAAATCTGGTGCGGGATGTCACCACCTCAGCAGTTTATGAATGGTCTCAAGCTACCACCGCTGATTGGGAATTCAACCCAGAGGCTGTGGCCAAGATTGGCGAAACTTTTACTGTTGTTGCCCTAGACTTTGGTGTAAAACGCAATATCTTGCGGCGTTTGGCTAGTTATGGCTGTCGGGTGATAGTTGTCCCTGCCAATACACCACCCGATGAAATCCTTAAATACAATCCAGATGGGATTTTTCTTTCCAACGGCCCTGGTGATCCAGCCGCAGTCACAGAAGGAATTAGCACAGCTAAAGCACTGCTAGAAAGTCAAAAACCCATGTTTGGTATTTGTATGGGACACCAAATTTTGGGTCATGCTTTGGGAGCAGAAACCTTTAAACTTAAATTTGGGCATCGTGGTTTAAATCAGCCTGCGGGATTACAACAACGGGTAGAAATTACCAGCCAAAACCACAGTTTTGCTATTGATCCGGATTCATTACCATCAGCAGTGGTAGAGGTTAGTCATCTGAACTTAAACGATCGCACCGTTGCTGGGGTACGTCACAAGTCTCTACCTGTCTTTTCTGTACAGTATCACCCAGAGGCTAGTCCCGGACCCCACGATGCTGATTACTTGTTTGAGCAATTTGTGCTAGAAATGCAAACAGCACGTCAAACTGCGATCGCTTAAGTTAATCAACAGTAAAAATTGGTAATGGGTAATGGGTAATTGGTAATTGGTAATGGGTAATGGGTAATGGGTAAAAGTCTTTCCCAGCCCCCAATCCCCAGTCCCCAATCCCCAATCCCCAACCTAGACAACTTACGTCAAAACCATCTATACTTGAGCGTTTACTTTCAGTCAAGAGGACGAGGAGGGAGTTATTGCTGAACCACTGAATCTAACCGTAAGCCTGAGAGGTACTCGCGAAGTCCGGGATAACTGCCAGCTATTCCGCCTCACAGGTCTGTTAGACGCTTTTTCTGAGCCTACATTTCGCAAGGTACTGTCTGGTAAGATTGAGGAAGGTCCAAAGCACATAATTCTGGATCTCTCACAAATCGACTTTGTTGATAGCTCTGGTTTGGGTGCGCTGGTACAACTAGCCAAGCAAGCTCAAAACGCCGAAGGTACTTTGCAAATTGTCACCAATGCCCGCGTTACTCAAACAGTCAAGCTTGTTCGCTTGGAGAAGTTTCTCTCCCTGCAAACCACAGTTGAAACGGCTCTAGACAACATCAAGTAGTCTTGATTGCTTGATCACAGAAAATCAATTTGGCTATCCAAATGATCAAGAGGAAGGTGAGGAAGATGAAGAAGATATTTATATTTGACGAAAAGTAAAAACAACATTAGGGTTAAACCTTGATGGATTTACTAGAGGTGCTTTGACTACACCTTTAAGAGTCCGTTTTGCGGCTACTTAAGAATCCCCGTACCTTTAGATCGGGGAGAAGTCAAGACTTCTCCATCTTCCTCATCTCCCCAATTAAAAATATATATAGTTTCAGTAATATTTGTTAGTGTTGAATATGCTAGGTATGGTATGATGGCATACTGCACAAAAAATAAATGTTCGTAAAGATAATCTTCCCAATGTTAATAGGTCAAGGAATGATGAACAGGTGAACCCCAAGGAGGAAGAAGCTAAAAATGGAGGAGATGAAACTGCGAACCGAGATTCATCTGACATTCCAGCATTGTTGGTAAACACCACGCAAATACCCCAACCAATATCCCAGGCACAAGTACAACAAATTTCTCCTGCTGCCTTAGCCTACTTGGGGGACGCAATTTACGAACTGTATGTTAGAATGTTTTTCCTGTGGCCACAGCAAAGGCCAGAAATTTACCATCGTTTGGTAGTGGCGCAGGTCAGAGCAGAAACACAAGCCCTACATTTGCGATCGCTGACTCCGCATTTAAGGAGTAACGAGTTAGAAATTGTCCGCCGAGGTCGCAATGCTGCCACAGGCCGACCTAAGCGACTTAATCCGGAAATTTATCAACAGGCAACTAGTCTAGAAACTTTAGTTGGCTATCTATATCTCACTGATTACCCCCGTTTAACAGAACTGTTGCAAAAACTCCATCTAGAGAAATAGTGAGTAGCTCAATCTCCCGATAGGAAAAACAGTTGTAATGGTTCATTAAATTGAGGGAATCGCTATGAACACCCATTTCCTAAACTCTATAATCTCATGACTAACCAACCAAGAAAAATCAATCACGCTGGCGAAGCAAAACGTGGGCAACCCATAAAAATTAAGGGTAAGCGCGTTATTGCTAATCCTATTCGTCATCAAAGCAAGGCAGAAGTTAAACCCATCTCTCGTAAACCACGCCCATCTCACAATTCTTACCAGCCACCCCTAGAGATCCAATCGACAGAAGAAAGCGAAAGCGAAAGCGATCTTATCTACGGTCGTCATTCGGTACTAAGTGCATTAGAAAATCAACGTAATCTCAACCGTCTCTGGATTACTACTCGTCTACGCTACGATCCTCGATTTCATCATTTAATTCTCCAAGCCAAAGATCATGGCACGGTTATAGATGAAGTTGAACCCAGGCGTTTAGACCAAATCACTAACGGGGCTAATCACCAAGGTATAGCAGCCCAAACTGCTCCTTACGCCTACATGGAATTAGATGATTTGATCACTCAGGCAAAATCAGTCACTGAACCGGTTATAGTTGTCGCTGATGGTATCACTGATCCTCACAACTTGGGGGCAATTATTCGCACAGCTGAAGCAATAGGCGCTCAAGGATTAGTAATTCCCCAAAGAAGGGCTTCGGGGATCACTTCGACTGTTGTTAAGGTGGCGGCAGGTGCTTTAGAAAACTTTTCTGTAGCCAGAGTCGTTAATCTCAGCCGAGCTTTAGAACAACTCAAAGAAGCTGGTTTTTGGATATACGGAACAGCAGCTACTGGTAGTGAACCTCTACATACAGTAAAATTTAGCGGACCTGTCGTTTTGGTAATTGGTGCTGAAGGTGAAGGTCTGAGTATGTTGACACAACGATCCTGTGATGTTTTAGTTTCAATACCCTTACAGGGTAAGACTCCTAGCCTAAATGCCTCAGTGGCATCCGGGATGGCGCTTTATGAAATTTATCGCCAACGGTCGTTAAATACCCATTATCTTGATAAATTACACACATTTTCTTTGAAAAAATAAAACTAAAAGAGTATAAAGAAATGTAAAACAGAATCAATCCAACATATTCTTTAACACCCGGTAAGACGTTTATAAATTGGTGAAAACCATGAAAACTATTTGGCATAACCTTAAGGAAGGGCTGATTAGCGTATCTAACGGTCTCGGCTTGGCTTGGTGGGTAGAGATTGTCACCCAGAATCCTAGTTGTACCTATTACTTCGGTCCATTTTTAAGTTCTGTGGATGCAACCTTGGCCAGCAAGGGCTACTTAGAAGATTTAGAAATCGAAGGAGCGCAAGGAATTATAGTCAATGTCAAGCGGTGCAAACCTTATGTTTTAACCATTGCTGAAGACCTGGGGGAAAGGATTGACCGTAAAGTAAAGCCTGCCTTTAGCGGTCAAATGTAGCACAAATCCATAGGCTGTCATCGTTCCTGGGTTAATTCTGGCAACGATGGCCAACATCCCAACCCTTCGGGAAGTCAAAAGTCAAAAGTCAAAAGTCAAAAAGTTTTTGAACTAATGACTCCTGATTTCCTTTTTTAATCTTGAATTACCTGTGGATGTGCTTCTAACCAACTGTCGATATCCCATAGCAACTGCTGGGGAATTTCCCAGGGGAAAAGATGGGCAGTATTGGGGTAGCATTGCCAGTGGGAGTTTTTGAGATGCCGTGCTGTTTCTAAACTGGAATCAGCAGTAATGTGGCGGTCTTGCGACCCAGCAAGTACCAAACTCGGACATTGGATTTTTTCCAAGTCTGGAAGTCGATTATACCCAGCTTTAATGGCGCTATATAGAGCGCGAGTAGCATGGGGAGAAGTTTGTAAATAAGCTTGTACAGCTTCCCTAGCAATGTAACCGTAAGCTGTGGGTGTATGTTGCTGGATTAAATAGCGAAAGAGCGATCGCTTGCCAAAAGTTTCAATATTCCAAGACCAACCAGGTTTGATATAGTTCAATATTCCCGCTACACCAGTATAAACATTATCCTGCCAAGAGATAGGCGGATGATTTCCCCAAGGTCTAGCTGAGGTTGCTACCAAAATCAGTCCTGTGACGCGCTGTGGTAAACGCAGTGCTAATTCCATCGCCAAAATTCCCCCCAGCGACCATCCCAATACTAGACATTTATCAATCTGAAAGCGGTCTAGGAGGGCTTCTAAATCGTCCAAATGGTCTTGCATAGCAAAATTGCCATTGCAGCGACTTTTACCGTATCCGCGCAAATCTGGGGCAAAGGTTTGGAAGCGTTTTGATAAATGATCAGTGAAAACAGAAAGATTACGGCCAGCACCGGGATGACCGTGTAAACCGAGTATGGGAAATCCTTGTCCTTGGATGTAAACGTTAAGAGGTTTATAATTCATAATTCATAATTTGTAATAGGGGAGCATCCCAAATGTATAAATTTATTTTTACCCAATGTCAAAGGCTAGGAAGAAACGAACCACGAAGGACGCAAAGATCACGAAGGTAAGAGAGTTTCAGAGAGTTTTTGGTGTTGCTGCGGTTATTTTTTCAAAATTGGGATGCTCCCTGTAATAGTGCTTCCAGTCCCCAATTTTCACCGTTCAATATAACCCCAGGCGTAGGTAATCACACACATATTTCTATAGGTTTTATGAGTACCGTAAGCAACACCAGCTACCTTAAATGCAGGGTTAAAAATGGCTGTTCTATGACCTCGTGAGGGTACACCATCATCAATAATTAACTGCATGACGATATCTTGACCATTGTTGACACCATAGCTGATATTTTCCCCTGCTGTGTTTAGCCATCTACCATAGCGATTGATGCGAGTAAAAGGGGTACTACCATCGCTACCATCATGACCTAAAGCACCTTTTAGACTTTGATCTTTGACATGATCTCTAGCACCTAAAGACATTCCCTTAGATGTTTTTAAAGCACCTACAGGACGGACTGATTTGAGAAAAGCGATCGCTTCATCAACTGGTTTAACTCCTTCCTGAGTAATTAAATAGGTATTGTTGGCAAGTTTAACTCTATTACCCTGGAACCGTTTCCGATAGTTTTCTAGTATCGGTAAATATGACTTAGGATTTGTTCTTACTTTGTTAGTTTCATCAATGACTTTTTGTTCCAAAGGTGAGAGGTAACTAGCTTTTGCTAACAAAGTTGAATTATCATTTTCTTCAAAAATATCTGTTGTCAATCGTGCTATTAATTGTCCAGATTGCTGCAGTTGATGAGAATAACTATTTATCAGGGCAATAGACAGTAATAACAAAAATATAAGGTGACGCATTCATGACCTCAAAATCTATCTTGACTATCTCTATAGCGATCCGATGTGATTTATGAATTTTTCGTTGAGTTAGGGAACAGGGAACAGGGAACAGGGAAGAAGGATTTCAGTGTGTACTGAGTCTTGTACAAAAATCAAATAGGATTCCTATAGTTAGGAACTCTAGCAAAGTAAATTACCAAATCAGCAGTCAACTATAAATTATTCTGGTGATAGTTGACGGCTGAATGCTTACAGACTATTATTTTTCTTTCTCCAAAATACTCTCAATTTCTGATAACTGCACTGGTCCAGAAACATTCTTGCTATTGATGATAAAAGAAGGTGTACCCGAAAGACCCAATTTATAAGCCATTTGCAGGTCTTGTTGAATTGCTTTATCAGCCAAAGTGCGATCACTGTTAAACTTTGCTAAATCCAATTTGAGATTTTTAGCAATATCTAAATATAAACTTTCCCCCAGTTGTTTTTGATTAGTAAACAGCGCATCATGATATGGCCAAAATTTACCTTGTTGATGTGCAGCCCAAGCAGCTTTGGCTGCTGGTAAGGCTTGATCATGAATTTGCACCAAGGGAAAATGTTTATAAACTAAAGTGAATTGATTGGGATACTTTGCTAATAAGTCTTTGAGAGTTTTCTGTGATTCAGCACAATAAGGACATTCAAAATCAGAAAATTCAATTAATACAGTTTTTAATTGCGTCGAACCTGTGGTGGGAGATTCCCCAATTATAGCTTTGGGTTTTGATCTTAAATCCTGTAAAAATTCCTGTCTTCCTTGCTGAACTTTTTGTTGCTGTTCTTCCTGATAAGCTTGAACACTTTCGATAATTGCTTTCGGATTTTGGCGGATAATTTGTAATACTTGTTGTTCTAGTTGAGGATCAATTTTGGTATTAGCTTGTGCTGGGAGTGACCAGCTAAGACACAAACACATTAAGCTAACAATTGCCCAGATACGCAGGGGTTGAAAAATTGTGAGCATGAGAAAATACTATATAGGGTTTGGTGATAGCGTAGCATTGATGATTTATTCTTACCCTATGTCCAGAAAAAACCCCACGACAGAAGTGGGGAATAAAAAACACAGCTTGGATGAATGAGAAATGCTTGGACAGCAGATTAATTGCCGTTCAAAAATCCAATCAATACTATTCCCAGGATAATCGATCCACCGCCGAGTATAAATGACCAAAAGCGGTGATAGCTGTTGACAATTGTGCCACTTTCGCCTTCTAGTTGAATTAAATCCATCCAGGGCATAATCCCGCGACGGAACCAACCAGCAGTTCTCACTTGTTGACCTAGCAAGCTTTGTACCCGTTTCATGCCAAACAAGAAATTACCAATGGGTCCAAAACGGGAGGCGTAATGTAGATAAAGCATTCCGCTAGGATCTTGCAGTTTGAGGTCAGAACCAAATTTATAACCGGCATCTCCACGGCCAATTAATTCTCCTTGTAGCATGGCTGGTTGTCCCCGTAAAGGACTGGCATAGGGGTCTGACATCAAGGTAAGAATGTCGGTGGGTGCAGCTTTGGAATAGTCGGGGAACATGACAAAGGCTTTGATTAAAATTCCCACTCCTAAACCTATTAATGGCATACCCATAATTAAGCCAGGGTTGCTGGAACTAGACAACATGAATACGCCGCTAATTAAACCCAGGAAGAAACCGATAGTTTCTGCACCATACAGCACGACATCTAAGAAGAAGTTGCCGTAAAGTTTACTTTTATTGAGGGTTTTACCTTCACCCATGACTCGCCCCATGTCAAACTCGGTAGGTAAACCCAGTTGTTCGGAGTATGTGCTAAGGGCGCGGACTCGTTTACCTGTGAGGGGATGAGTAGAGTGTAATTCCATCCACCAACCCCAAGGGTTAAACATATCCCACAAAAAGACGCGACCGATTTTTTGCGGGTCAGAAGCGATGCGGTAAGCTGTACCTGTAGAAGTTGCGGCTTTGTGGTCATAAATGCCTAAAGCACGAGTTCCTTCAATTAAGCGGCTGGGTTCTTGGGCGCGTGAACCTTCTTCAACAATGCCATAGGCAATTTTAACTAAGGCACGAGAAAGTCCGTTGGGGTTGCCTGTGGTTTCTGCTGCAAAGTGGTCAGCAAAGTATTCTCTGGTGCGAGAGAGATATAAAAGTAGATAAGTACCGATAATATAAAAGATGTAAGCAACCATACTAGCTGTTTGCAAAGCATTTCCGATTTTGCTATCTCCACTACCGCCACGAGTGAACCTTCTAGCTGTGCTGTAAACTAGGTAGCAAATCTGCACTAAGGTAGAAGCTACTGTCATCACAGCAAAGTCCCAGTGGACGATGTGACCTAGTTCGTGGGCGTAGACGGTAGCAATTTCATCATCATCGAGATAAGTAAAAAGTCCTTGGCTGACGACTAACCGGGCGCTGTTGGGTAAGGAACCATAAGTGAAAGCTGTGGGGTTTTGGTCGTCAATTATTCCCAGTCTAGGAATTTTGATATTTTTTTGTTGACAAACTTGACGAATGATTTTTCCTGTTTCTGGACTGAGGTGTTCAATTTCTGCTAAGTTGACCCAACGAGTTTGATAAAGCCACCTTTGACTGAAGTCCATCAGGAAGGGTGAAAGGAAAAAAGCGGCTAGATTAAATATTAAGGTGATACCAATGGCGATCGCTAAACCGGTCAGAGGCTCGTTGCTGGTAAAAATTAATACTAGGCTTAAACCTAAAACGAACACCATGCCAAATAGTAAGGCAATTGTCACACCAGATGCTAGGGCTAAACTACCACCTACCCCTCCCATCGCCAAGCTTACACCCACACCTGCTGCCCGTCCTGCTTTTGGCATATTAGACTGGGTTGATGAAAACAAGGGGCGGTCTTGTTCTGCCCATTCTCGCACCTGTGGGTTGTTACTGTTGATTAACTTTTGCCACAGAATCCTAGCTTGTTCGGTGTCGCCTGTTTTTTGATAAGCTTTCATCAGCCACATTTGGGCTGTCAAATAATCTGGAGAACTCAGTTCTAGAGAAGTTTGGGAAAATTCCTCTAGTAGATACACTGCTTCTTGATAGCGTCCCTGTTGAAAGGCATCTAAGCCTGATTGCAATAACATGATGATATCCCTGATAAAAAGGGTGTTATTTTAATCCATGAATACCCAATAATCTAGGATTAGTCATCATAATTTCGCAAAAGTTAAAGAAGGGTACTGGGGACTGGTGACTGGTGATTGGGAAGAAAGTGACTAATGACTGGTGACTGGTGACTAATGACTAATAACTAATATTAAGATTGTTATATTGTGAATTTAAGGTTGTGATGACTACAGTACAAGTTGCGTCTCCCCTAATTGAAATTGCCCAACAAACCCGTTTAGCGGCTAGTAAGTTGGCTTTGCTTTCGACTGAGGAGAAAAATCAAGCTATTGAAGCGATCGCTCTGGCTTTAGAATCTGCTAAAGATGATATATTACAGGCAAATGTCGCTGATTGTCAAACAGCGATGGATGAAGGAATCGCTAAACCTCTTTATAAACGGTTACAGTTAGATGAACATAAGTTAAGAGATGCGATCGCTGGTGTGCGAGATGTTGGTAAATTAGATGATCCTGTTGGTAAGGTGCAAATTCATCGAGAAATTGATACTGGTTTAATTCTCAAACGTATTACTTGCCCTTTGGGTGTTTTAGGAATTATTTTTGAGGCCCGTCCTGAAGCAGCAATTCAAATTGTTTCTTTAGCAATTAAATCAGGTAATGGTGTCATTCTCAAAGGTGGAAAAGAAGCTTTACGTTCTTGTGAAGCCATAGTTAAAGCCATTAAAAAAGGATTATCTCACACTGCTGTTAATCCAGATGCAGTGCAATTGCTAACAACTAGAGAAGAAATATTAGAACTTTTGCAATTAGATAAATATGTAGATTTAATTATTCCCAGAGGTTCTAATTCTTTTGTCAGATTCGTGCAAGAAAATACGCGCATTCCTGTATTGGGTCATGCCGATGGCATTTGTCATCTTTATGTAGATCAAGCGGCTGATATTGATAAAGCAATTAATATTACTGTAGATTCTAAAACTCAATATCCTGCGGCTTGTAATGCGATTGAAACTTTGCTAGTTCACAGCAGTATTGCTTCAGAATTTTTACCAAAAGTTGCCGCAGCTTTAGCAGCGCACAATGTAGAATTAAGAGGTGATAAACGCACTTTGCAGATTTTGCCTAATATTGGTAGTGCCACAGAAACAGACTGGGAAACAGAATACAGCGATTTGATTTTATCTATTAAAATTGTTGATTCTTTAGAAGATGCCATATCCCATATTGATAATTATGGTTCTCGTCACACAGAAGCAATTATTACAGAAGATTTAGCAGCAGCAGAAACTTTTCAAGCCTTAGTAAATGCAGCGGGAGTTTATCATAATTGTTCTACTCGTTTTGCAGATGGTTTCCGTTATGGTTTTGGTGCAGAAGTGGGAATTAGTACCCAACAAATGCCACCTCGTGGACCTGTTGGTTTAGAAGGGTTAGTAACTTATAAATATCAAATGTGTGGTGATGGTCATATTGTTAGTAGCTACACGGGTGCTAATGCTAAATCATTTACTCATCGAGATTTAGAATAATCTTAGAATCTAATAATCAGATATCCGACTTCTTTTTTAATCTTGTCAATAAAGATAAGTTGATTTCCAGAAGTCGGGGATCTAGTCAATTCCCTGCAAGTATTATTGATTTATGGTAAGTTATTAGCAGAATGGGTTAAATATATGTATAAGTACCTGCCAAAAATATCAGTGTTATTGATAGCTGTAGCCTTGTCACCATTTTATTTACTCCCGGCCACAGCAGAAACAAGATGTCTTAATTATTGGGTTAATCCCGCTACAGGAAAAGAGGAGTGTTTAAATCTACCAGTTACAAAGAAACCTGTTGTTGAAGCTGTAAAACCAGCAGATACACCAGCAGGATTTGAGTTTTTAACTGAATCAGAAAAAGGTGAACATCTATTTATTCAAGTCAACAATACAAGGCGTGTTGATGGTATTTTACAATCTTTCCCCACAGTAGTCACTAAAAAACTTAATGGGAAAATGTATGATACAAGATACCAGGTTAATTGCACTCAAAGGCTAGTTTACATTTCTTCCAGTTCAGATTACATACTTAATAATTCATTGCCGATTGTAGTTAGCCAACCTGGAACAATTGGTTATATGATTTGGGATAGAAGTTGTACAAATATTCCGTTTCCCACATCTACAGCTAATGTCCAAAAATTCAGACTTGTTCCTAGTAGATGTGGAGAATACAGGGTGAAAATAGTTGATCAAGATTATGTAAACCCACGGCGATTAAATCCCTATTGGTTGGGAAGAGGTGGTAATTTATCAACATTGAAGCCCAAGATAAGCGGATTAAATCCTGTTTTTAGTAACAGGCAACTCTTCAAACCAAACAATCACCAAAAAAATTACAATTCCAACCCAGTGCAACCACAAATTGAATCTAACTTTCAGGAGAATTATCAAACATCAGGGGGGTATCAATGGAGGAGTTGTCAACGTGATTACAGGCATTAATTGATAGAACGAGTTGAAAAAAGGTTGTATTGTTCAACTTTTTTTTTGAGTTGATTATGTCATATTCCTGCAAGTTCGCGGCAAATTATATATTTAAAATTTCAGACTTCACCTCATTTTCTAGCCCGAACAAAGAAAGTTGTAGTCTCTTCCCAAACTCCTTGATCAGTTACGAGTTTTTCTAATTCTGATTTATATTCAACTTGTAACTGATCTAATTGTCCTTGTGATATTTCTGCTAACAAAGGATGACCTTTAAATATTAAATTTAACAATTTATTAGATAATTTTGTATTACTGAAATTGCTATATCTTCCGCTTTTTTCAATTTTAATCTCGATATCTCTAAGACCTGCTTGGGTTAGCAACTTATGGCACTTCTCAGGAGTACCAAGTGTGGCAAGAATATGTGGTAGTTCAACACCGAAAAAATTAGCACAAATAGTTGTGTAAACAGATGCCATATAAGCAGTTTCAGTAGGACAAGTAAATGCAACGAATCCTTCTGGTTTTAGAAAGCGATGCCACTTTTGTAAACTGGTAGGAATATCGATAAAATATACAATTGATGAACAACAAAAGATGACATCAAAACTTCCATCATTAAAATGTATATACTCCGCATCTTCTTCAATGAATTCTATATTTTTTAACCCTACTGCTGCAACTTTTTCTCTGGCTTGACGTAGCATTCCTGGAGACATATCTACACCAATAACATAGCCTTCTGAACCTACTTTTAAAGCTGTGGGAATAGCAACTAAACCTGTGCCAGTGGCAATATCCAGGATTTTTTGTCCTTGATGAAGAGGTATAGATTCAAGTAAAAAAATGGCTTCAAGCGGATGCTGAGAACCTTTTTCCTGATCATAGGCAGTTCTAGAATTAAAAAATTCTATTATCTGCTGCTTGTAATTATCCATAACTTATCTCCTTAAACTAATGCTTTGAGTAATGCTTGCAGTTTAAGTTGTACCTCAGCAAATTCCTTTTCAGGATCAGAACCGGCGACGATACCAGCACCAGCATAAAGTCTGGCGCGATCGCCATCTATTAATGCTGAACGAATACCGACAATAAACTCACAATTTCCTTCCCCATCTACCCAACCTAAAGGTGCAGCATATAAACCTCTTTCAAAACTTTCATAACGGCGAATTTCCTCACAAGCAATATCTCTGGCTGCACCTGCAACTGCTGGTGTCGGATGCAATTGGGCAACGATTTTTAAAGGGTGGATGTTAGCAGGTACTACAGCCGTAATTGGTGTCCATAAATGTTGGATATTAGATAATTGTCGTAGACGCGGGGCTAAAATTTGCGGAAATAAACCTAGTTGTGATAAACGTTGGGTGATAAAATCAATTACTAGGCTGTGTTCGTGTTTTTCTTTGTTACTATTAACTAAGTCGTTGGCATTAGCCGCATCTTCATTAGGTGTTTTACCTCTGGGTGCTGAACCTGCTAAAGCATCAGTAATTAATTGCTGATTTTGAATACTAATTAAGCGTTCTGGACTAGCACCAATAAAGTTTTGTCCTTTGCCATTGCTGGTAGAGAAGACATAACAATTAGGATGTAATTGGCGCAGATTATTTAAAGATTTGAATAAGTTAAAGGAATTATATGATCTGACATCCAAGGCATCTGCTAAAACAATTTTTATTAAATGCTTAGATTCTATTTTTTCTAATGCTGATAATACTGAATGTTTAAATATGCCGGAATTGGTAATCTGGTTTTTGATAAAGTTCGCTGGAGAAATTTCAATGTTTGAAGAGTAATTTACTAAGGATTGGATGGTCTTAATTTGGCTTTGTAATTCCCGTAATATTGTTTGAATATTAATATCACCATGAATCAGATTATTTACAACTAAGGTGCAAGAAGCATTTTTGACAGCTACTTGTAATTTAGGTAGAAAAATAGTCGCAGATGGAAATGGATAATCTAATTGGTGATGCTGATCAAAAAAGCTGAAGCTACAAAAAAAGTGAGTAGCGCCGAAAGGTTGGTTAGTATTGCCAAAATTAATCACATTTTTTAGACAATCTTTGATAAATTCTTCAGTTTTACTAAATCTGTGTTTACCAGTAATCTCTAATTTTGTGATAGCATCAATGGCTGCAATAGCTTCACCTTTGCTTTTGTTCTCAAAGTAAAAATTTAATGTATTTGCTTGGGCAAACTTATCTAATACAACTAAAGGGTCTATGAAATCAATTGGCAGGGAAATACTAACAATTTGTTGGCTGTGATTTTCATAGCACTTTTCCTGCACGGCTAACAGTAATTGATGCAAATCTTTATAGTCTACAAAGAAACTGCTGCGACATGGTGAAATTGTCATGGATGTATAAGTTAATTTTTTTTAAGTTATCTTCCTAAAGTGTAATAAGTCGTGGTCGTATTTCTATAGGTAGCATATTAAGTGGCCATTAACCAGCCTCAACTTGACTTGGTTCTGGGGTTTTCCAGTACAGATGCTGTTTGTGGCCGCAAAATGTCAAGTCAAGTTTTGTTACCAGGAGGTAAACCAGCAATCACAAAATTAGCATTTTTTGGCAATTTACCACCGTAAAATGTCTCAGCAAACTATAAAATCTAACTGATGAGTAGCTCAACTTAAAAAACTTAATACCAAGATCCCCGACTTATTTGAGAAGTCGGGGATCTATATCGTGAGAGTTTATGTTAAATGAAGTTGATCTACTTAAGGAAATTTCTAGTAATGTAACTGAACACGACTGATGACTACAAATCAGATATCAATCCCCAAAAATAAATTATGGATGGCGGCTATCAAACCGCCAATGTACAGTGTTGCTATTATGCCTATATGGGTAGGTTCGGCGGTAGCATTTGCAGAAACTAAGATTTTTAATGGTGTAATATTTGCAGTTTTTATAACTGCGGCCATTTTAATTTTGGCTTGGGAAAATATTAGTAATGATGTTTTTGATGCAGAAACAGGTATTGATAAAAATAAACATCACTCGCTGGTGAATTTAACTGGTAACAAGCAGTTAATGTTTTGGTTAGGTAATTTGTGTTTAGGTTCGGGTTTGTTGGGAATAATTGCGATCGCTCTTTTGCAAAAAGACCCGACGGTAATTGGTATAATCCTCCTGTGCTGCGGTTTGGGTTATATGTACCAAGGACCCCCCTTTCGTCTAGGATACCAGGGTTTAGGCGAAATTCTCTGCTTTTTTGCTTTTGGACCTTTAGGAATGACGGCAGCATACTACAGTCAAACTCAAACTTGGTCAATCACCAATTTAGCCGCTGCTGTGATTGTTGGTATCGTCACCAGTTTAGTTTTATTTTGCTCACATTTTCACCAAGTTAAGGATGACATAGCCGCAGGAAAGCGATCGCCTATTGTGCGCTTAGGTACAGCAAAAGGCGCACAAGTATTAGTTGGGTTTACAGCTAGTATTTATCCCTTATCTTTGTTATTAGTTGTGTTGGGCATTTTCCCAATTTGGACATTACTAAGTTGGTTAAGTTTACCTTTTGCTTTCCAATTATGTCGTCATGTTCTAGAAAATCATCACCTACCAGAAAAAGTTAGTAACTGTAAATTCATTGCTGTCAAAGTTCATTTTTTAAGTTGCTTACTTTTGGGTTTAGGATTTGTGATTGGTTCATGATTTATCAATTTTCTTTTCGTCCCATTAGTCAAAAATTCACTCGTCCTGTAATTACCAATCATGGAATTTGGGAAATTCGCGAAAGCATAATTATCCGTCTGATTGATGTTACAGGTAGAGTTCGTTGGGGGGAAATTTCCCCAATTTCTTGGTTCGGTTCTGAAACTGTAGAACAAGCTTTAAAATTTTGTCATCAACTACCAACCGAAATTACACCAGAGATAATTTTTGATATTCCAGATAAATTACCAGCTTGTCAATTTGGTTTTGAGTCAGCACTAGAAAATTTTCAAGAAAAACCAGAATTTATAAATTACCAAAATCTCACCTATAGCGGCTTATTACCAGCAGGAGAAGCCGTTTTAAATCAATGGACAAGTTTATGGAACCAGGGTTATAAAACATTTAAATGGAAAATTGGTGTTGATGAAATATCCAAAGAATTAAATATTTTTAACTCACTGATTCAGAACTTACCAAATTCAGCAAAATTACGTTTAGATGCTAATGGTGGACTCAGCTATCAAGAAGCTAAATTATGGTTGACAACTTGCGAAAGTCTAAAAAACAGAATTGAATTTATTGAACAACCGCTACCTGTAGATAAGTTCTCAGAAATGCGGGAATTGAGTAATGATTATGATACAAAAATTGCTTTAGATGAATCTGTCGCTACATTACAACAACTTGAAGATTGTTACAAACAAGGTTGGCGAGGTATTTTTGTGATTAAACCGGGAATAGTAGGTTCACCATCCCGGTTAAGGAAATTTTGTCAGCAACATCAAATTGATGTGGTATTTTCATCTGTATTTGAAACTGAAATTGGTAGACAAGCTGCCCTAAAATTAGCAGGAGAATTATCTAGAAATCATCGTGCAGTTGGTTTTGGCATCAATCACTATTTTATCTAGAAATACTCAAACTTCAATAAAAAGTTCATGAAACAACCTTTAGATTATTTACAAAATTTTAAAAATCATGCTTGGTTAATTGGTGATGATAGCCAAGAGTTTTATCAAATAGCCACAGAATTATATTTTCAATTAATTGAATTATCGAAAAAAGCCATCCCCCCCAAAATAATTTTAGCTGAACGCGAACCAGTGAGATTTTTAGCCAGTTTTATTGCTGCTTGTGCTGCTAAGTGTCCAGTCTTTTTATGTAATCCCGACTGGGGAAAAAATGAGTGGGAACAAGTTTTTAATTTGGTGCAACCGGATATAGTTTGGGGACTGGAGACTGGGGACTGGGGACTGGGGACTGGGAATAATAACTTATCAGCAATCTCAAATTCGATTATGATTCCTACAGGTGGTTCATCGGGAAAGATTAAATTTGCGATTCATACATGGGAAACATTAACGGCATCTGTGCAAGGGTTTATAGAATATTTTCAGTTAAATGCAGTTAATTCTTTTTGTGTATTACCCCTATATCATGTCAGTGGTTTGATGCAGTTTATGCGAAGTTTTATCACTGGCGGTAAATTAGTTATTACCTCATTTAAAGAAATCGAATCTCAACGAATACCTAATATTAATCATTCAGATTTTTGCATATCTTTAGTTCCTACTCAGTTACAAAAACTGCTACAAAAGCCCGAATTAACAACATGGCTTAGTCAGTTTGAAACCGTACTTTTAGGAGGTGCGCCGGCATGGGAGGAATTGTTAGAAAAAGCGAGATTTCATCACATTAGATTAGCACCTACCTATGGGATGACAGAAACAGCTTCTCAAATTGTTACTCTTAAACCTGATGATTTTTTGAATGGTAAAAATAACAGTGGGCAAATTTTACCCCATGCCCAAGTAACCATTGATAATCTAACAGGAAATATTCTGATTAAAGCAAAATCTTTGGCTTTAGGTTATTATCCGCAGCTTTGGGAAAATCCAAATAATTTCTTAGTGGATGATATTGGGTTTTTAGATGCCGAAGGATATTTACATATTATCGGACGTAGTAGTAATAAAATTATTTCTGGAGGTGAAAATATTTATCCGATAGAAGTTGAATCAGCAATTAGAAAAACAAACCTGATTATTGATGTTTGTGTAATTGGTATACCTGATAAACATTGGGGACAAGCGTTAACAGCTATTTATATTCCTAAAAACCCAAATACCTCTATTTTAGAAATTGAAACTCATCTCAAAGATAAACTTAGTAAATTTAAGATTCCTAAACATTGGATTTCCCTACCAAACCTACCCCGTAACGCCCAAGGTAAAATCAACCACCCCGAACTCCAAAAAATCGCTGAGGATTTTCTTGCTCACTCATCTCATAATTCTTAATTAAGAATTATATAATCTCTTCCCTTAATTTTCTTCTCTCAGCGCCCTCTGCGTCTCTGCGGTTCATTTCCAACCAAGAAATCATCTCATTTGGTAATTCCTGCTTAATTCTATTATTCACATCAATACAAACGTGCCTAGTAATTGCCTTAGCAACTATTACTTCAGTCACCGTAATTTCATAGGTAATGTTAAATTTATCAATACCTATTTTTTGTGGTATTAAACTAATCATTAACTTGTCACCGCAATACATCGGACGCAAAAAATCTACATTTGCATGAACAATGGGAAAAGCCACAGATGGATGTGTAAAAAAAGTTCTGATATTTATGCCTGAATGTCGGAGAGATTCTTCGTAAGCTTCATGACACATACTTAAAGCATTAGCAAAATAAACCACTCCAGCAGCATCAGTATCTGGAAATCTTACAGTTCTTTGATATGTGAAAATCATCTTGTAAAAATCCTCAATTAAAACAAAAAGCAGGTATTTTACCTGCTCTACAAACTCATTTTACTGCACTGACAAAAATTAGCAATTTAAGGGGATGTATATATCTTCAGAACTGGGGTTAAGATAAGGACGCTGGACATCAATTAAATGCTGTGCAAAATGCTGATCAATGATCCGCATCCGTTCTTCAATGGCATTTTTACCTTTTTCCCAAGCTTCTAACAAAGCATTAGCAACTATTTGACATCGGTTCATACCAAAACTTTCCTGTGCGGCAAATTTTTGGTTTGGTTCTTCTGCTAAACTGAGTCCGGGAGCTAAAAATTTTGTAAATAGGGGAATTTCTGGCTGAAAATAAGATTGATGCTGTTTGTACACAGCTTGAAGAATTTTGTGAATGGCTGGATAGTTTTGTCGTTCAAAGTGAAGTATACCAGCATCATAACGCCCATAAGCCCCAGGGTTGTAAAGAACTTCAAAACTAAAGGGAATATTGGCGTTGTTGAGTTGTTGTGTGAGGGTATCCATGAGAGCGATCGCACCCAATGGACTAAAATTAAAATAAATTCGTCCTACTCCCAAATTAGCCTCTGATGTAACTTGCCGTTCCTGTCCTAGATTACTAACCGCTATATAACAGCCATTTTGTAGGCGATTTTTGGGCATCCAAATGGCAATTAAATCACCCACTCTTACAGACTTTTTACTAGATTTGAGATAGCATTCTGGCTCAACATACAATGTCAAATTATTTTTAGTGACGGCTATAGTCCGATCAGGTTCTAATCTTAATACTTCCCAATTAGGATCATAGTGACCAATACCGTGATTATTTTGGTGTAATTGTTCGTAAAAATCCCAATCAATGCCCACAGTATAATTTCGCTCTAAATTTTTCGGTGGTGAGTAATCACCATGATCAGCATCGACTGATAAAACAGTTTGCAGCGAACCATTATAATAAATACCGTGGAGAAAATTCCGCAATAGTAGAGCCAGATATTTATGTTGTAAATCTGGGGAATTGTGTTTAAATCTATTTGCTACTGTCGCTGGTAGAGCAAAAGGTTGATAATTGGGATGTTGAATACAAAAGTTAGGCGAAATCTGAATATTGCTGGCAATATCAAATAAAGAATTGAGGATTTGATTGGTAGAATTATCTAACATTAATAAATTTGCACCTCCTAATTTAAAATACTAACTAAAATACTACCTAAAATACTAACAACCACGTAGGCGAGTTTTTTCGTGATAAATCCGCAGTAGTTGCTTTTCCTGTTCAGGTTTAGCGATTGTGTTTAATCCGGTTACAGGTTGGAGAATTTCTGACTCGGAACTCCCGAAAATAGTTAACACTGCTTGCTCAGGCATGGTTAACAGACTTTTAGCAACTTCCAGCATACACAGGTGGCTATTATCAAAGTATTTGCGATTCTCAATCATGTTTTGAATCTGATGAGTTAGTGCCAAACCTGTAAACTGAATCACACGTAATACAAAGTCCCGACGGTACTCCAAAATCATGGGAAAAGCCAGGATATAAGCGCGGATTATCGCCAAAATGGAAGGTTGAATAACCTCTAGGGGTATCATTGCCAAATGTAGAGATTCTTCTAGCTCTAAACTGGGATCTACTACTAAACTTGAGAGCCAAATTTTGACATAACTTGCTAGTAAAGTCCCTAAATCAAAAGCTGGATCTCCCCAAGCGCAAGCTTGCCAATCAATCAATCTTACCAGGCAATTATCTAGTTGTTGCCAACGGGAATGAACCAAAATATTGTTTAACTGCAAATCGTTATGAGTTAGACAACAGGGTTTCCATTCATAAGCTAAGTCGGCGATCGCTGATTCTAAACTTTCGTATTGCTGATAGAGAGTATGAAACTTTAGTGCCTCAGTGGGAATATTGCCAAAAATATCTTGATTAATCGAGCCTATTCCTTGAGCCGGGTTGTAATAGTGATAGCGAAACTGTCCTTGGGGAGCAGTATCCATAAAATCACGATACTCTCGTTTTTGGAAGGTAGAACGATGTAACCCCGCTAATGTAGTACCAATAGCAGTGGCAATTTCAATGGGGAAAATACTGTGATTTTCGTAAAATTTCCCCAATTCTATATATTCGCTTAAGTAACTACGGACAAGGATAGAATTTTCTTCATCAAAATGGAGCAATAATGATGCGATCGCCGAAATATTGCCAAGAACTGGAAACTGATCGAGTAATTGGTGAAACAGCCACTCATTAAAAAATTCATGGGGACTGCTATCAAAATTTATGCGCCGTTCTTGTTTAACCAGAAGTTTACGATTATCTGCCAGCTTCACCAGTAAATTCCGATTATTACCGACACTTTCTGGTAAATCAGATGCATATAATGCGCCATCTTCTGAGCTACACAGACCTGCTTTTTGCAGATACTGGATAACATTTTGAGAAGACAGTGATATTATCATGTATGATTTTCCTAGTTGCTTAAATTGCTGAGTGAATTACTGAGGTCGGCGTTGATTTAGCCTGAGCAGGATTGGGTAGATAGCTACAATAGCGCAAACATTAATAACGATTGCTACTATCTAGTAATATCTTATTTATCTCAGGAAAACCTGCCAAAATGGCAAAATTACCTTTATTTTTCCTTTAAAT
This sequence comes from Anabaena sphaerica FACHB-251, assembly GCF_014696825.1. Classification (NCBI taxonomy): domain Bacteria; kingdom Bacillati; phylum Cyanobacteriota; class Cyanophyceae; order Nostocales; family Nostocaceae; genus Anabaena; species Anabaena sphaerica. The sequence goes on from NZ_JACJQU010000026.1 coordinate 33,793, forward strand.
TATACTGAATACTCCATACAATCTTTACACTATTGACAATAATAACTCTAGTATATATAGAGTTCTGTTTTTAAATCTTATTGATAGTAATTTTTACTAGCAAGTTAATAATTGCTAGTCGATATATTTGCTCTCAAGGAGTTTTTTTATCCTTATTGACCGATATGTCATAAAAATTACGTCATCATTTATAATATAATTGTACTATCCTACTGGATTCAACGAGATACATATTGTAACTTAAATACTAATGCTACTGAGGAGTAAAAATTTGATTCAATATGATCACTAATGTCAGCATACCAAAAATAATCATCAGTCCGGCGGGCATAAATTTACGTATTTTAGCTAATCTAAAGGCAAAGAAAACTACTAAAATAGCAGTGACAAACGCTGCTAAAGTTAAACCCCAGGTTTGTCCCTGAAGTTGGCAGTAACCAGCAAAGAGTAGTAATAAACCGCTAATGCTACCACTCATTAAGGAAACTTTGCTCTTGGCTTGGATGTAGCCAATGATTCCACCTACTAATGCTAAAATGCCATAGCCAAAAGCGGCAACTATACCTAAATTCATTGTTACAACCTGTGTTGATTTGGATTTTACTTCTAGATTCAGCAGACAATTACAGTTGATTGATGGATAATCAAGCGATGTCTACCGTAAATACTTCGTCTTACACCAAAGTACAATTCTTCCAACGCCAAGCAGCGTCTCTTTTACTTTACCAATCTGTCCTTAAAGGCGAAGTAGCGATCGCGTTTCTTGATTTGTTACAAGCTATACGTTATACGGATGCCGATGGGCGCGACTGTCTCCAAGCTTACGGTAATTATTTTCAAGCTTTGGCTGCCAGCAAACAAACTTGGGAAGAATTCTTAATTAGCCAAATTCTCATTGCTGACAACCCCTTTACCAAACTAGCTCAACAGCGAGAATTTACTGATTTACCACCGGCGTTAGTCGCAGCAGCCCAACATGATTTACAAGTATTACAAAATTTATATGAATGTAACAGTGCGGTTTTAAGTGAGTGGGTGCAAGTTGTATCTCATTTGCCGGTTTCCCCCGTCGTGTGGTATCAAGAACCAGAAGGAATAGAAGTTGATACCGATTTAATTACCTCTCTCCAATATTTAGACACTTGGGCTGATGCTGTCAAAGATTTAGCAGCTTATTATCAGCAGCATGGGACTGGTTTATTTGCCCGTTATCGCGCCTTTAGGTGGCAAGATGGGCAGTTTGTTGGTATACCCTATCCTGACCCAGTTAAACTGGATACACTCGTAGGTTATGACTGGCAAAAAGAGACTTTGTTAAAAAATACCAGGTTTTTATTGTCAGGACAGCCAGCACTGCACGTATTACTTTACGGTAGTCGCGGTTCTGGCAAGTCATCTTTAGTAAAATCTTTATTGAATGAATATAGCAACAAAAACCTGCGCTTGATCGAAGTGTCAAAGTCGGAACTACAAAACCTACCACAAATTGTCGAACAGTTGCGGGGAGTGCCGCAGAAATTTATCATCTTTGTGGATGATCTTTCTTTTGAGGAAGATGATGATGCTTTTAAAGCACTAAAAGTAGTTTTAGAAGGCAGTTTAACCGCTAGACCGGAAAATGTAGTGGTTTATGCTACATCTAACCGTCGTCACTTAATTCGGGAATATTTTAGTGATAGACCTACCCCCAAGGATAAGGAAGAAGTCCATGCTTGGGATACAATGCAGGAAAAGCTTTCCTTTAGCGATCGCTTTGGTTTAACATTAACCTTTGAAGCCGCAGATCAAAAAACATATTTACAAATTGTCGAGCATTTAGCAGTACAAACGGGCATTAATATTAAACAAGAAGATTTAGAATATCAAGCTTTACAATGGGCAACTCGCCATAATGGCCGTTCTGGCCGAACAGCACGGCAGTTTGTTGACTTCTTAAAAGCAGATTTAGCTGTGTATGGCGAAAATAAAAATAGCCTGTAATTAACTTACTAATAAATTTTTTATTTACACAACCTGATTTTCAAGAAGATGTGAAAAATAATGACCTTAATAACTACTGATTCCCACCAGGTTACTACGCTCAAAACAAGCAAAATGCAATCCGGAATAGTAAGTAATCGATTGATTCTAGGTGTATCTGCCTTTAGTGTGAGTTTTGGTTTAAGTCTTGTTCCCAACTGGGATTTTACTAAAGCTTTCCTCACTGGTATAATTACCGTACTTGCCACCTATTCAGCCGCATTATTTGTTGATAAACGACGCAGAAATTATGAACTCCTGGTTTTAAGTTCTCTCCATAGAAAAATCAGAGAACTTGAAGGCTTAAAATATCGAATTGCTAGAGAAGTTCAACAAGTACAACAACATAAAATTATTCTCTATACAGAATCACAGCAACTGCAAAATCAAATATCCGAATCCCGTAATCAAAGAGATACTTTACATCGAGAGATAGGTAGTTTGGCTGGACAGAAAAAGCAGTTAGAACTAGAAATTACTAACCTGAAAACTGAACTACATCACCTAAACAATAGTACCATAGAACTCAAAAATACCTGTTCTGAACTCACAGCCGAAAAACGCCGTCTAGAGCTAAATAGTAACCTATCACGTTCAGAAATTACCCAACTACAAGCTCAAATTGAAGCCTTTAAACAAGAAAAACAGGAAATTGAAAATAACCTAATTCTCTCCAATAGACTCAAACCCCAACTAGAGGAAAAACTCTATGAACTGCGAATAGAAATTCACAATTTAGAAGTTAAGGTATCCAATCAAAATAACCTACTAACAGATACTATAACCGCCAGAAAAAATCTAGAAAATACTCTCACTGATTTACAAACTCAAAAACAAGCACAACAAGTAGAAATTAGCCAATTACAAAATCAAATTTCCTTATTACAAGATGAGCGGGATTTGTTACAAAACCAAGTTTGGGAATTACTCCAAAACATAGAAAACCTCACTGAAGAATCATTACCTGATCACACCCATGAACATGAAATTGAATTATTTCCTTTTGATGAATTACTAGAACCAATAGAATCTTCAGAATATGTTGCCAACAATTTACCCCCAGAATGGAGTAACTTTCTAGAAAACCTGCCAACAGACAAAATCCAGGTCTTAAAAGCCATAGTCGAGCAAGATAATCCCAAGGCTATGATTAAAAAAATTGCCGAAGAACAGATTACCATGCCAAATTTATTAATCGATTATATCAATGAAGTCGCTAATAATACTATAGGTGAACTAATTATTGAAGCGGGTGAAGAAATTCCCGAAATTTATCAAGAACATCTGCACAACGTCAAAAAAATCATAGCAATGTATGAAGGTTAGATGACTAAATCAACATCATCTAACTAAATAATCTTTGCCATTAGTATAATATTAAAATTTGTAGTTGTCTGATATAATGTCTATCGGTATTATGGGTTGAATGCAAAATTAATTAAAATAAACGTAAGGATTCAGAATACACAATGGAGAAAGCAGAAGGCAGAAGAAATAAAACTTTGAGTATCATGCTTGATATTTTTCTCGTTTTTTTCTCGTTCCCATACTCTGTATGGGAATGAATTTTAGAAGGCTCTGCCTATGGCTATAGCTTGCGTGACGACGTAGGAGTCATACGCCACGCTGCGCTATCAATGACAGCAGAGGCATAGCCTCTGTGATAGCATTCCCAGTCGGAGACTGGGAACGAGATAAGAACTAATCTCGAATTTGCTAATTCCTGACTCCTGAATTCTTAAAGATAAACTACATGACAAAGCACAAAATTTCCAAGAAAGTCTCCACAGCTTTAATTAATTCCCTTGGTGCAGGAGTAGTACCCAGAACAGGAATTGAACATATAGCAGTAGGTAGAGAAAAAGAACTAAACAGCCTCCTACAAAATCTCAACGATATATCAGAAGGTGTAGCCGCATTTCGGTTTATAATTGGCAACTACGGCTCAGGTAAAAGCTTCATGCTGCAAATGATTCGTAACCGCGCCATCGAACAAGGATTTGTAGTTGCTGATGCTGATTTATCCTCTGGACGCAGACTAGCAGGAAGCAACAACGAAGGTTTAGCAACCTATCGAGAATTGATGAGTCATCTCGCTACAAAAACGCGTCCTGATGGTGGTGCTTTAGTTTCCATATTGGAAGGATGGATTAATAAAATTCAGCAAGAAATCGCCAAAGAAACAGGAATGCGTCCTAACGATGAAGGTTTTGATGAACAAGTAGAAATAAAAATTCGGGAAGTAGTTGGATATATTGAAGACTTAGTGCATGGCTTTGATTTTGGTAGTGTAATTATTGCTTATTGGCGCAGCTATCGCTTAGATGATGATAATTTAAAAAATGCCTCTTTACGCTGGTTAAGAGGAGAATTTAACACCAAAACAGAAGCTAAAGCTGCTTTAGGAGTACGCGTAATTATTGATGATGATACTTGGTACGATTACATCAAATTATTAGCTAAATTTGTTGCCGAAATTGGCTATAAAGGGCTTTTAATTTTAATAGATGAAGCCGTAATTTTATATCAAATAACTACCACAGTTACTCGTGAAAAAAACTATAATAGATTGTTAGCAATGTTCAATGATACCATGCAATGTAAAGCCGAAAATCTCGGTATTATCATTGGTGGAACTATAAAATTTTTAGAAGACCCAAATCGGGGGCTTTTTGCTGACCCAGCTTGGCGTAGACGTACCAAAGAAAGCCGCTTTGTTACCCAAGCTAATGTACAAGAATACATGGGTCCCGTCATTCGTCTTAACCCCTTAACTGAGACAGAAATTCTCACACTTTTACAAAGATTAACGGAAATTCATGTGCTGAATTTTGGTTATGAACAAAGATTTAAAAATAGTGATTTAAAAGAATTTGTCCAAGAAATTATCACTCGCTTAGGTGCAGAGGCATTGTTGACACCAGGAGAAATTATCCGAGATTTTATTAGTGTGTTGAATGTTCTCTATCAAAACCCAGAGATTAAGTTTTCTGAATTGATTCACGGTGCTAATTTTAAACCCACCGCTGCGGGTAAAGATGATAATTTAGATGATGATGCAGCCGAATTTAGTTTGTGATTCAATATCTTTTCTCACTCTTTAGTAATTGGTAAACCTAGCCAATCACTAAGTTCTTGAGCTAACCAATCTAATTCTATGGTACTCACAGAAAACATATTATTTTGACTGGTATGAATTTCATACTTTGTCAGTCCCGCCCAGATAATTAAACAAGGTTGAGGAGCAAGATTATAATAGATACTACCACGCTCCAAGCGAATAATATTTTTTATGTTACTCGGAAGTGGATTATAGCGCCTCATACCAAATAAGTCATAGCATAAAGAAATTTGTCGTTTATTGATATAAAGCCTTTTCCTACCATATAAGGAAACAAGAATGATAGAAAATAATACTAATATATTAATTGGAAGTAGCAAGCCTGAAATAATACCAGAAGAATGTACAACAAATGCAAGTGCAATGTAAATGGACATGACAGTTACAAAATACCAAACAAACATCACTCCTAGTCTTGAAAATCCTTGTTTGGGGGAAAGGATAATTTCTATAAAATTAGCATTTTTATTTAAAATTACCTGACTACCAAAAGGCTTTTCTAAAGTTAAATTAGAGGTTTTTACTGGAGTATGAATTTGATTGATAGGCATCTGTAAAGCCTGTAAAGCCTGATCAGCAGAAGCCAAACGTTTACTCAAAATCGGTTGTGTCATCCTCCGCAACCAATTACTAAAATCGGGGCTAATATTAGCTACTTGTTCAAATTTAATGACTAAATCTTGTTGCGGTAAATCTGCGGGATGTTGACCGGTAACTAAATAAATTAAAGTTGCACCCAAACCATAAAGATCAGAAGCTGGAGTGGCTTTACCACTAAATTGCTCAGGTGGCATATATCCATAACTACCGACAACAGTCATCGTACTATTGCTTCTGACAATAGTCTGTACTGAACCAAAATCAACTAAATAAACATCACCGACGCTATTACCAGAGCGATTTGTTAATAATATATTGCTAGGTTTAATGTCACGATGAATTACTGGTGGTTGTTGACTGTGTAAATATTTAAGAATTTCTAGTAATGCTGTTGCTATTTCCTTGACTTCTTTTTCACTAAAACTACGTCCTGTTTTCAGTTGGGTTTCTAAAGATTCAGCAGGAATATAACTCTGTACAAGTGCAAATCCTTTATAATTTGGTGTATCTAATTCAAAATAGTCTAAATAACGGGGAATAGCTGGGTGAGAAAGTGATTTTAGTGTTTCTGCTTCCCGCTCAAATAGCTTTAAGTCGTGCCATTGAAACTCATCATCAAAAGTCAGTAATTTAACTACTACCAGTTCTTGGGTTTGCAAGTCACGAGTTAGCAGCGTCCTCCGTCCAGCTTTTTTACCCAGTTGCTGCTGCACTTCGTAGCGTTCTAATAGCGTCTCTTTGGTAAAATCACCTGAATCTTGATTTGTCATTTTGCTAATTTTACAACTTCGTTAATTTTATAACTTAACTCCTTGTTACTAGATTACTATAAGCTTACTTAGATCAGCAACTAGCATGAAACGCTCAGATCCCCGACTTCTCTAAGATATGGGGGGTTTTGTTGTTAAGAAACACTGTATTCTGTGATTATTCTTCCATCAGTCTTCCATCTATGAGCAACAGCACATTTTCTAGACTCGCACCTTTTATTCAAGAATACATTTATCTTCACAATTGGACAGAATTAAGACCAGTACAAGTTGCAGCTTGTGAAGTTATATTTGAGACCGAAGCTCATTTGCTGGTTGCGGCTGCTACCGCTGCGGGAAAAACCGAAGCAGTATTTTTACCTATTTTAACTTTATTACAAGAAAACCCAACTACGACAATAGGTGTATTGTATATTAGTCCCATCAAAGCTTTAATTAATGACCAATTTCAACGCCTGAATGATTTATTAAAAACCGCAGATATTCCTGTATATTCTTGGCATGGTGATATATCTCAAAGTCGCAAAAATAAACTTTTAAAAAGCCCTCAAGGTATTCTACAAATTACACCAGAATCTTTAGAAAGTTTATTAATTAATAAAAATCAGGAACTAATCAGATTATTTGCTGATTTACGGTTTATCGTTATTGATGAAATTCACGCTTTTATGGGATCTCAAAGAGGTTTTCAAATTATTTGTCAATTACAACGTTTAGCAAAATTCACCAAAATCCAACCCCGACGCATAGGTTTATCAGCAACTCTCGGTGATTACTCAATGGCTGAAGAATGGTTAAGTTCAGGAACTGAGAAATCAGTAATTACCCCAAATATTGAAGCAGAAAAGCGACAAATCAAACTATCTATAGAACATTTTTTTACTAATAAAGAAATTGAATTATCAGACCATGAACAATATATTTTTAACATCACTAAATCCCGTAAATGTTTAATTTTTGCTAATAACCGCACGCAAACAGAATCTATTATTTCTTCTTTGCGGAACATAGCCAAAACAGCAGGATTTCCAGATATATATCATGTCCATCATGGTAGTATTTCTGCCAGCTTACGACAAGCTGCTGAAAATGCCATGCGTGAACCTCATATTCCTGCGGTGACAGCAGCAACTTTGACTTTAGAATTAGGGATAGATATCGGTTATTTAGAAAGAGTTATTCAGTTAGAATCACCTTTATCTGTTGCGAGTTTTTTACAAAGATTAGGACGCAGTGGTAGAAGAGGTGAATCGGCGGATATGCGTTTTGTTTGTGCTGAAATAAAGCCTTTATCAGAAGCTGCTTTACCGGAACAAATACCCTGGCAACTTTTGCAGTCTATCGCTATTATTCAACTTTATTTAGAAGAACGTTGGATTGAACCAATTACACCAATTAAATATCCTTGGAGTTTACTTTATCATCAAACTATGAGTATTTTAGCAGCAACGGGAGAAATTTCACCTGCTGCTTTAGCTCAACAAATTTTGAATTTATCACCTTTTGCTCATATTTCTACTGATGATTATAAGTTATTACTACGATATTTAATTGATCTTAATCATATTCAAAAAACTGAACAAGGTAAATTAATTATTGGTTTAGCAGGAGAAAAGATAGTTAATAAATTTCAGTTTTATGCTGTGTTTGCTGACCATCAAGAATATACTGTTAAACAAGGAACAACAGCAATTGGTAGTATTGTCACACCTCCTACTGTGGGTAATCAATTTGGGTTAGCTGGTAAGAGTTGGGAAGTGTTAGAAGTTGATTTTAAAAAGCAGGTAATTTTGGTGAAACAGGTTGAGGGTAAAGCTAATGGTAAAGATAATATCTATTGGCGGGGTGGTAGTGGTAATATTCATACTAGGATTTTACAACGAATGCGTCAGGTTTTGTTAGAAGATACAGAATATAGTTATTTACAAAAAAATGCTAAATTGCGTTTGCAGGAAGTTCGCAAATTAACACGAAAGTTGGGATTAGATAAACAGAATATTCTGCTATTGGAAAAAAATAAATGCTGCATCTTTCCTTGGATGGGTACTGTGGCTTACCGCACGTTAGAAAGGTTGCTTAATTGCTTTTGTCGAGAATCTTTAGAAATTAGCAGTATTGGGGGAATAAATCCCTATTATTTGACTTTGAAGTTAGGTAAGGATAAATTTTCATCTGTTTATTCAGAAATTGCTTCGTTATGTGAGCAAAGAATTACAGCAGAAAATTTAGTTAGTCATGCAGAAGCGCCAGAATTACAAAAATATGATCAGTTTATTCCCTATGAACTGTTACGGAAAGCATTTGTTAATGATTATTTGGATATAGAAGAAATGAAAAAGCAGGTTTCCCTTTGGTAGAGGGATAAAATTTAAAGTGCTATTATCGTTGTTGTCAACTTAACGAAGCAGTTCTGTACACTTATAGCCAAAAATATGAATTACAAGATGGATTCTACCAATAGTTCTATAGCTACAGAAAAAACGGCTGTTGTCATTGGGGGAAGTATCGCCGGAATGTTGGCGGCTCAGGTGCTGACTAAACATTTTGACCGTGTAATAATTTTAGAACGGGATCTGCTAAAAACAATAGAACAAGCAGAACAACGCCCTGGTGTCCCCCAATCTCTTCATGTTCATGGTTTACTGATGCGGGGTCAACAGATTTTAGAACAGTTATTTCCTGGTATCGTTGCTGAATTAGCAGATTCAGGCGCACCCCTGATCAACTGGACAGCAGATTGTCCTTGGTTGGGTTTTGGTGGCTGGTCGCCCCGCTTTCGTTCTCATTTGACTACCCCCACCTTTAGCCGGAATTTGCTGGAATTGACTATCCGCAAACATTTGGCTGCAAATGACCGTGTGGAATTTAGGTCAGCAACACAGGTAACTAGCTTGCTATCCAATGTCAACAAAACTGCTGTTACTGGTGTGCAGATACGCACGGGTAATGAACCGGAAACAGAGATATTTGCTGATTTGGTGGTGGATGCAACGGGGCGGAATTCCCGCACACCTCACTGGTTGCAAGGGATGGGCTATGAACCACCCCAGGAAACAATTGTCAATTCTTTTTTAGGCTACGCTAGTCGCTGGTATCAACTTCCGGCTGATTTGCAAATTGATTGGCACTCAGTTTTTATCACGGCACAACCACCAGGCACTCGTGGGGGTGTGCTTTATCAAATCGAAGGTAAACGCTGGATTCTGACAATGGTTGGTATTGGTCGAGATTATCCACCTACTGATGAGGCAGGTTTTTTAGAATTTGCTCGCAGTTTGCGATCGCCTATGATCTACGAAGCCATCAAAAATGCCGAACCAATCTCACCAATTTACGCCTATAAACGTACAGAAAACAGTCTGCGTCATTATGAAAAACTGTCTCGGTTCCCAGAAAATTTGGTGGTATTAGGTGATGCTGTTTGTAGCTTCAATCCTGTTTACGGTCAAGGTATGACTACCGCTGCTTTGGGTGCTGTGACTCTGGATGAATGTTTAAGCCAACAAGGTAATTTAATTGGTCTATCTCGACGGTTTCAAAAGCAACTCAATCAGGTAATCAGTGTACCTTGGATGATGGCTACAGGTGAGGATTTCCGTTGGTCTACAACCGAGGGAGGACAACCCAGTTTTATCAATAAAATGATGCAAAGATATTTAGAACAAGTGCTGGTGTTACAAAGCAAAAGTGCGGAAGTTCATCAGTTGTTTTTAGAAGTAGTTAACATGATCAAACCTCCCAGCGCATTTTTCCATCCTAGAATTTTAATACAGGTTTTAAGACAGGTTTTTGCTTTCCAGATTCAAGGGGAAAATTTGAATCAGGGGGAAAGTTTACCAAAATCTCTACCTGCGGTTGTGAAGTGAGTTGAAGAATTTATCTGCTTTTGTGGGGTGGGCATCTGCCTACCCTCATCATGTAATATAAAACTAAATTTTAGTTATTTCTCAGAACTCCTAAACCAGCTTTAGTTTCAATATAATCTGCTAACTTGATAAAGTCTTCACGCGGATGGCATCTTCCCCCAATGAGATCAAATGCTAACCTACTACCGGGATTGTCTGGATTTTCGAGGATATGTATACCCCAATAATAAAGTAAATCGCTGGAACGAATACAAACCTCTTCTGGATCTATACAATGAAATTTATCATCTATTTTACTAATTTGTTGATAAGCCCCAAAATAGACTTGTTTCATAAGCTGAAAACGTTTGATACCAGGGTCTTTAAAATTATTGACTACAACAAATAAATGAGCAATTTTGTTGATTTTACGTATTTCTTGAACAGTACCTTGAATAACTTTTCCATGCTTATTAATTCCTAGCGGATTTAAAGTTGTTGGTATGATACAGTAATCAAATTTCTGAATTAGCTCTATGGGATTTCTTTCCAGTGCAGGTGAGCAATCACAAATTACTATTTGACAATCACGGGCTGCATCTTCATGCCAATCCATACCATCAAACACTTGAATAGTTGTACCAACACCTTTAGGATTAGGAACAAAAACACCATCACCTACTAGTTTTTGCAGATTTTGTTCTGGGTCTAAATCTACAAGGGCAATATTAAATCCTTGTAGTGCTAATGCACCTGCTAAATGTCCCGCTACCGTCGTTTTCCCGACTCCACCTTTACAAGTAAAAACTCCAAAATAAACTTTTTTTGGAGGATCTGTTTTTATGGTTTCCTCTGTTTCTTCCGGTCCATTAACTTCTACAATCTTATTCTCATAGGCAATTGCACAGCGAATTTTAGTATTTCTATCCCAGCCTCTGATTAAAGCTAATGCTGGTCCCCCGAAACCTTTTGTAGTTATAAACCAACCAAAATTAAATTGTTTTCCTTCCGGGGAATCCAAATAATCAGCAAATTTTAAAAGTTGTGGTGCTGTTACATTACCCTTTAGCCATTTCACCTGAACAGCACCAGTTAAGTTTCCTTTTTTGATAACTAAATCATATCCAGGTTGGTTAGGTTTGGCAGTTTCAACCGTCCAGCCGGCTTTATGGATCAGTCTTGCTACGTGCTGCTCAAAGTGGGTAAAATCCTGGATAAATTCTGCTGGTTCCAAAGATGATGGCATATAACGAATTTCAGTATTTTAGCTCAGTTGAATTAATATAATTAAGTATACTCTATGACTGTAAATTTTTAAACCTAGTAAATTTGTATAGATGATATCGAATGAATCTATTAACCAGATAGATTCCTAGCTTCTCAGGGAAGTCAGGGAACTGACAAAAGTAAAGTTATATTTAATAATTTTAAGTATAAATACGTAAAAACTCCCAATTTTTGTAAAACTTCCCAAAAGTTATCTTATTCCTACAAACAAAGCAAAAATTTTCAGTTAACCTATAAACACCACTACTTACAATAATCAAAATCATTATGCACAGAATATTATCTGGACCGTTGACTACAGAGAAAATAACGGTAAAAATTGCGGGTTTACCTGCATCATTACAAGGTAAAAAATTGGTGCAAATGTCAGATTTTCATTATGATGGTGTGCGATTGTCAGATAAAATGTTAGCAAAAGCGATCGCAATTACTAACCAAGCACAACCAGACTTAATTTTATTAACCGGCGACTACATCACCACCAGTACAGAACCCCTTCATCAACTAGTAAAACATCTGAAAAAATTGCAAAGTCGTCATGGTATTTATGCCGTACTGGGAAACCACGATTTATATTATAGAAACTCCCAATCTGAAGTTACAGATACTTTAACAAACATAGGTATTCATGTTCTCTGGAATCAAATTTCCTATCCGCTAGGAAAAGAATTGCCATTTGTAGGACTAGCAGATTTTTACTCAAAAGAATTTAATCCCGCACCAGTCATGAACCAGCTAGACCCTACCACACCCCGCATAGTTTTATCCCACAACCCAGATACAGCAGAAATATTGCAAAAATGGCGTGTAGATTTGCAATTATCTGGTCATACTCACGGGGGACAAATCGTTATTCCTGGCTTGGGACCAGCATTAAAGATTTACCAAAAAATTGCTATAAAAACGCCCAAAAAACTGCACCGATTCCTCCCATTTTTGCGAGGAGAACAGGCTATAATCAGTAATTGGGAATTGTCACAGGGCTTACATCTTCTGGGCAAAAATCAACTATATGTCAATCGCGGCTTAGGTACTTATTTCCCAGGACGTTTATTTTGTCCGCCGGAAGTGACTATAATTACTTTAGAAGCTCAGTAAGGTTAATCTATTAATTAGTCATGATTAATTGAGAAGATGCAAAAATTAGCCCTAGACAAATTAGAACATTTTGGAAGTGCAATTATTAGATTTTACCAAAGTCGATGATTTAGAAAGTTGGTTAAGTTAAAGTTAATAACTCTATTAGCTCTCTGGTAGAAACCCAACTACTTACCTAAAAAAAGCAGATTTAAAAAAAATCCTCTTTTTTAAAGAAAAAATTAGCCGGAAAAATTTATAATTTAATGATAATTTTAAGAATTGTGAACGGTTAACAATCAAGGTTATGAACGCAGCCGACGATAAAACAATAGTACGCGAATACTTCAATTCCACAGGTTTTGACCGTTGGAAACGCATCTATGGAGATGGTGAAGTCAACAAAGTCCAGCTAGATATCCGCACTGGACATCAACAAACTGTGGATACCGTCATCGGCTGGTTAAAAGATGATAACAATCTATCAGAGTTATCTATTTGCGATGCTGGGTGTGGTGTGGGTAGTTTGAGTATTCCTCTAGCCGCTGAGGGTGCTAAGGTTTACGCCAGCGACATTTCCGCTAAAATGGTATCAGAAGCTCAAGATAGGGCTGTAAAAGCTTTTTCCAATTCTGTAAATCCTACTTTCGCGGTGCAGGATTTAGAATCACTAAGCGGTAATTATCACACAGTTATCTGTTTAGACGTACTGATTCACTACCCCCAAGACAAAGCAGATGAGATGATTTCTCACCTGTGTTCTTTGGCACAATCACGCATGATTATCAGTTTTGCGCCAAAAACTTGCTTTCTTTCTATCCTCAAGAAAATCGGTAGTTTCTTTCCCGGACCGAGTAAAGCCACTCGTGCCTATTTACACCGTGAGGCTGATGTGGTGAAAATTCTCGAAAAAAATGGTTTTACAGTGCAAAGAAAAGCCATGACTCGGACTCGCTTCTATTTTTCCCGCTTGTTAGAAGCTACAAGGTAAGAGTTTAAAAATAGTGAACAACAAGATTCCCGACTTCTTCAACAAGTCGGGGATCTGATAGCACAGCAATATTAGTGGAAGCTTTAAGCAAGTAAGGTTAAAATCGCAAGCAAGGTCTAACTCTGAAGTAAAACTATGAAGACGGCGGAAAAATTGGCTGCTGGTTGGCTGCTCACACTCGGATTCATGTTTTTAACAACATCAGTATCAGCGGTAATTACAAAAAATACTACGCTCAAGCAGATATTACCAGGTATACCGGATGAAGCATTAGCAAAAGATTTTGTCAATCAAGAGGCGCTATATCAACTTGATAATACAGCAGCCCAAGGTATAATGTTTGGTTTTCCTACAGTGCTATTAGGGGGATGGTTAGCATTAGGAATGTATAAGCAAAACCGACAGAATACAAAAGCGTTGACAGAACAAAAAAATGAGCATTTGCGATCGCAATTTTATCAAATCTTACAAGCAAATAATGGCAGAATCACATTATTAAATTTTGCCATGCAGTCACAGTTACCAGCAACGGAAGCTAAACAATATTTAGATCAAAAAGCTAAAGAATTTAATGCTAATTTTCAAGTCAATGAAGAAGGAGGGGTATCATATCACTTTGATGTTTAGTGTGATTTTGCTCATTTACAGCTAGGTGATCATGACGCAGATTTTTTTGACTATAGCTGCAATTTTCGGCGGTTTGTCTGTTGCTGGTGGTGCTTTTGGCGCTCATGCTTTGCGGGAAAAAGTCAGTGAAAGAATGCTAGAAATTTTTGACACTGGCGCACGTTATCAAATGTATCATGCTCTGGCACTTTTATTAGTAGCTATCCTCATGAGTCGTCTAGAAATTCCACCTACTACCCTTTTAGTTAGTGGTTGGTTATTTATTATTGGTGTGACGATTTTTTCAGGTAGCTTGTATGCTCTCAGTTTAACAGGTATAAAATCCTTGGGAGCGATCGCACCTCTAGGTGGAATAGCATTAATGGCTGGTTGGGGTGCTTTGGCTATTACTGCTGCAACTATCAAGTTTTGATAAACATTAGCCCAAAAATTATGTAGAGATGTTTCATGAAACGTCTCTACTTTAATCTTAAAATATCTAATCAAGAATACAAACTTTGAGCCTGACAATATATTTTCTTTGGAGGCTCATCAAAATATTTAAACAACACTGAACAAAACCAACCTTCTAAATTGTGATTTTCCCAACGATACCAATAACCATTATATTCTGGACGTAAAGCAATTAACTCAGCTTGATAACCAGGAAAAGGACTACCAGAAAATATCATTTTAAAACCTTCATCACTATTCTTGATATCCTGAATTAAGATATCAATCATTTCTGGAATACCACTTACAAAAGGTTCTTTAACTATTCCCAGCTTTTCATCATCAAACACCCATGTATAATTATACCGATATGGGAAAATGACCATAATTGCATTATTCATATTCACCTTTGATTTTATTTTACTAAACCCTCATGTCTACAACATCAGAAATAGCAGTTGAATTTAGAGATGTCAGTTTTGAAATTAATCACCGTCTCCTATTATCTAACTTAAATCTTAGCATTTATCAAGGGGAAGCATTGATTTTATTGGGGCGCAGTGGTAGCGGAAAAACCACGACTCTAAAATTAATCAATCATTTACTTGTACCCACCCAGGGACAGGTTTTAGTAAGTTCCCGTCCGACGACTAACTGGGACGCTATAAAACTCAGAAGAAGAATAGGTTACGTCATCCAAGAAACAGGCTTATTTCCTCATTTTACCGTCGGTGAAAATGTCGGACTTGTACCATCTTTAGAAAAATGGCCAGCACAGAAAATTGAGGCGCGAGTATATGAAATGTTAGACTTAGTTGGACTAGAACCCAAACAATTTGCTCAACGTTATCCCCATCAACTATCAGGAGGTCAGCGTCAAAGAGTTGGAGTTGCTAGGGCTTTAGCCGCAGATCCACCTATATTATTAATGGATGAACCCTTTGGCGCACTTGATCCTATTACTCGTTTAGAATTACAACAACAGTTTCAATATTTGCAAAGACAACTAGGAAAAACCGTGATCTTTGTCACCCATGATATTCAAGAAGCTTTCTTTTTAGCAACAAGAATTGGTTTAATGTATGCAGGAAAGTTAGTAGCTTTAGGAACGAGAAGAGAATTTATCCAATCTCAACATCCAGAAGCACAGGCTTTTTTAGCTTGTTTAAATGCTGCAAATAATTGGGAACAACTTAATTAAAATTAGATAAAGGACTATAAAAATTATGTTTTTATTTCAATATGCTTCAGAAATTATTCTTCGCAGCGGCGAACATTTAATATTAGTCGCTATAGC
This sequence comes from Anabaena sphaerica FACHB-251, assembly GCF_014696825.1. Lineage (NCBI taxonomy): Bacteria > Bacillati > Cyanobacteriota > Cyanophyceae > Nostocales > Nostocaceae > Anabaena > Anabaena sphaerica. The sequence goes on from NZ_JACJQU010000026.1 coordinate 49,859, forward strand.
CATGACAGTAGCCATTTCTATTGGTATTCCTGTCGGTATTTTTATTACCCGTCAACCAAAACTAGCTTCTTCTATTCTTGGTTTAGCAAACGCCATTCAAACCATCCCTAGTTTAGCCATTTTTGGTTTCTTGATTTCTGTTCCTTTTTTAGGAGGAATTGGTAAAATTCCCGCTATATTTGCCCTTACACTTTACGCCTTATTACCCATTATTCGTAATACTTGTATCGGCATTAATAGTATCAATCCCGCTATTAAAGAAGCTGGTATAGGGATGGGAATGACGGATAAACAATTATTATTGCAAGTAGAAATTCCTCTGGCTTTACCAGTTATTTTAGCAGGTGTGAGAGTTGCAACTGTCATATCTGTAGGAATTGCTACGATTGCTGCTGCTATTGGTGGTGGTGGTTTAGGAGTATTTATTTTTAGAGGAATTTCCACAGTTAACAATGAATTGATTTTAGCAGGTGCAATACCGGCTGCTTTTATCGCTTTGAGTGCAGATTTTGGTTTAGGATTATTAGAAAAAAATCTAACTAAACAAACAGAAAATAAAGGTAATTTTAATCAAAAAATAGGTTTTATCTTAGGAATAATCTGTTTAATTATAGCCGGATTAATAGCATTTAACTATCAACAAACACCAGCAACAATTATTATTGGGTCAAAAAATTTTACTGAACAAGTTATTTTAGGAGAAATTCTAGCTCAACAAATAGAAACTCACACCAAATTAAACGTAGATCGCCGTTTTAATTTAGGAGGTACATTTATCTGTCATGAAGCAGTTAAAGCAGGTAAAATAGCGGGTTATGTAGAATATACAGGTACAGCATTTACAGCAGTTTTAAAAGAAAAAGTAATTACAGATCCTCAACTTGTTTATGAAAAAGTTAAAAAAGAATATCAAGATCAATTTAAATTAACAGTTATGCCATCTTTAGGATTTGAAAATACCTTTGCTATGATTATTCGTGGTGAAGATGCTAAAAAATGGCAAATCAAAACTTTATCGGAAGTTGCTAAATATACTCCACAAATGCAAGCAGGATTTGGCTATGAGTTTGTAGAACGTGCAGATGGTTATCCTGGTTTATCTAAAACTTATGGTTTAAAATTTGCCAACATCAAACAAATGGAATTAGGACTAATTTATCAAGCTTTAAAGGAAAAACAAGTAGATTTTATCGCTGCAAACTCTACAGATGGCTTAATTCCAGTTTTAAACTTAGTTATTTTAGAAGATGATAAAAAATACTTTCCACCATATCAAGCTGTACCTATATTTAACCAAGCAATTTTGCAACAATATCCAGAATTAACAAAAACCATTAATCAATTAGCTGGTAAAATTTCTACAACAGAAATACAGAAGATGAATTATCAGGTAGATAATCAATCTCAATCTGTTGCAGAAGTAGTGAGCGAGTGGTTAAAATCTAAACAATTGTAGATTTTCTCAGTATGGAAATAGCAGAACTTACGCAAAAAAGAACGAAAATAGCGGTAATACCGCAACGGGCAAGCAAGCTACATGAATTACCGCTACGTAAGAATAAGGTTTTCAGCCACATTTTGCGTAAGTCCTAAATATAGGAATCCGGTTTGATTCCTGAATTTACTCGTAGAGGTAGGGAACAGGGAACTCTTAACAGGGAACAGAAAAGAAGGAATATAAGGTGTACTGAGTTTGTATGGCTACGCCACGCAAGCTATCAAAAATCAAATAGGAGTCCTAAATAGGATGGATTTCAATACTTGTCGGTTAAGCTCAAAAGAAGGAAATGATGTAGGTTGGGTTGAGGAACGAAACCCAACATTTATAAGCTTTTGTTGGGTTGCGCTGTCGCTTAACCCAACCTACAAAAACTCTTAACCGAACAGTATTGGGATGGATTTGGGTTTAACGATGCTAAACCCCTACTAACTCCTCAATTCTTATTTATTACCACCAATTTGTCCCCGGTTCACCCTTAAATGGACCAACAATATCAGAAGTTATCCAACCCCCATAAAAACCACCAGTTTGAGGTTTAACTAACTCATCATTTACATAACAAGCATCCATTAAACTAACATACAAACCATAGTATTCTTGAATTGAGTTAAAGTTAGGAGTAGTTTGAATATATTTCCAAACAGCATTATTGACATATTTATCTCCTACAGAAACATCATAATATTGACATACACCTTTCCATTCACACATAGTTTTTTTAGGTGTGGCTATTAAATGTTCTAATTTAATATCTTCAGCAGGAATGTAATAACTAGGAGGGTGACTGGTTTCTAAAACTCTTTTCGGTTTATGTGTTTCTGCCAAAATAATACCATTAAAAATCACTTTAATATGTTTATCTGTATCCTGTAAAATTGCAGGACGAGGATAGTCCCAAACAGATTCTTGACCGGGTTCTGGAGGTATAGGATTTGGTTTCATTGTTATTTAAAATGTCAAGTCATTTATTATCATTTCCTTTAATATTATATCATTACTTGAATTATATTCTTATTTTTCAATCATCAAATTTATTATGCGTTGCTTGTTTAGCACTAATATAAGGATTGATAATGTTGGATTCAATCAAACTTACAGGAAACATAATTCCCGGCTTCTTACTCAGAGGATTTAGTGTTTTAAATACTCTGTCCCAAAAGCCATGAATGCCATAATTTCCATTAAACCCAGTGTGATGAAGATCATGAAAATCCGAGGGAATAAAAAATATTGATAAAGAACTATGTCCTTCTAAATTATAAATATTACCTATCAAAGTCCATGCACAAACTTGAGTGATATCATATCCAAAAATAAGGATAGGTAAAACATCTGTGATGGTAACAATAATATATTCCAGAAGGCTTTTATGTCCAGCCACAAAACTTGATGTATCTTGAAATTCATGATGTTTAAGATGAATTTTGAGAAATGATTTTGTATGAAATAATCTATGCACTACATAAAAGCAGAAATCCGCAGCAACTATTCTCATCCAAAACCATCCCAAATTTAGAAGTAAACTATTACCTCTATGAACTTCTGGAGCTAAATATAGTATAATCGATACTGACATAAAAGCTTTGATTTCTCCTGCAATAATACCTTTTATAGTGAAAGCAGGAAACTCTTGTTTTTTTACTTTCTTAACTCTTACCGTTAGTTTATCTCTTAAAACATCGTTGCTTTTGATGAATTTTTCAATGAAAATACCAATAGCATAAAATGAGATAGAACCAATTAGCCAGTATAATACTACCTGGGTGATAAAGTTAAGTTCTATTTTCTCCAAAAGTAAATAAAATACCTGCTGAACCATTGCACAACTAATAGCAATCTTGAGATAAAATTCTAACTCAAAACAGCAATTAAAGAACCTTTGCATCTTTGTAAACCCTAATTTACCTAGATAAATATTTGATTAATTTGATTATTTTGATTAAAAGGTACGTCAGATGTCAAATATCTGTTAATTATTAATGATTTATTTAATCTGACGCACCCTATAATTAAGCTATAGAAAGCTCATTTAACTTGACAAAGTATCAATCCAAACCACCCTTTTTCATCAGTCCAAGTTTTCAGAGTTTTTAATCCTTTCTCTTCTAGTTGTTTTTGCATAGTTGCTAAATCAAACTTGCGAGAAATTTCCGTGAGAATGCTTTCTCCTACTTCAAAGAAAACTTCTAAATCCAAAGATTTTAAAGATACCCAATGACTTTTTTGACAGTGTAGATACATCTCAATTTGATTGTCAAATTCATTATAAATTGCTTGATGTCTAAACAAATTTATGTCAAAATTACCTTGAAAACGCCAATTTAAATGAGAAAGCATATTCAAATTAAAAGCAGCAGTAACTTCTTGACTATCATTATAAGCTGCTTCTAAAATGTCTTTGGGCTTTTGTAAGTCTACACCCAATAAAAAATAATCTCCTGGTTGTAAAGTCCGAGAAAGTTGATTTAAGAAACTATCACATTTTTCGGGATTAAAATTTCCTAATGAACTTCCCAGAAAAAACAACATCCGCGACTGTAAATAATTGGATTCTAAATGAACTAATGCTTGTTCATAAGTTCCTAATAACCCATGAATCAAAAAATCAGGATATTTTTCTTGTAACTGTAAAACGCTAGTTTTGAGAATGCCTCCACTCACATCAATGGGAAGATATCTACAAGAATCAGCAATTTTTTGATAAGCATCTAATAAAAGTTGAGTTTTAGTGGAACTGCCACTACCTAACTCTATCAATTCACAACAACTGGTAATTTCTGCAATTTCATCAGCATATTGTTGTAAAATCCATGCTTCTGTGCGAGTTGGATAATATTCTGGTAACTCACAAATTTTTTCAAATAATTGAGAACCATGATCATCATAAAAATACTTAGGAGATAAAGTCTTTGGAGTTTGGTTTAATCCCTGAATCACATCCTTACCATCAATACTTAACTCTTGATAATGATCATCTAAAACGGTTAAAGGTTGAGCAATCATTTTCTAAATCCTCTTAATAATCTTGAACAAAAAAAAAGTATTTACTGCAAATTTGCAGCAATTCTAAAACCAACGTGCTGATAGAAATAAGGACGGAACCAGTTACGATAACATGGTAAAGCCATTGTACCATTTGTTGCCCAAGAACCACCAAGCATCATCTGATGTTTACTATCAAAAAAAGGCGCAGATTGATCTTCATAAAGATGATGTGTTTGAAAACCTGGTAAGGGATAAAATGTGCTGGATAACCATTCCCACACATTACCCCGTAAGTCAGACAGTCCAGATTTCCTATTTTCTGAAAACATTCCTACGGGAGAAGGTGAAATCAATTCTAAATTGAGATTATAGTTATTTACTAAACTAGAATCTTCAGATATCTGCAAAGCTTGATTCCATTCTGCTTCTGTCATTAAACGAGTTCCTTCACCTTTCCAAGAACAGTAAGCTATTGCTTCGTAATAATTGACTTCTACAGGCCAATCTAAAGGTAAATCTAATTCATCAAATGTAGCCCGATAGCGATATTTACCATTATTTTCGGGTATCCAAAATTTCGGATGTTGAACACTATATAGTTGTTTCCAGTTCCCAGCTTCAACATTCCAATATTCTGAATTTTCATAACCACCAGCTTTCACAAATTCTAAAAATTCGCCATTGGTGATTAAATGCTGACTGGCTAAAAACGGTTTTACTTCTACTTCTAAACTACCATATTCGCTATCCCAACCGAAAGTTAAATCATTTTCTTTTTTACCTAATTTAACTACACCACCCGAAATTTCCCGCATTTGATTATCAGGAGTTTTGCCATTTGTAGGGGCATAATTCCAACCTTGGGTAAGTTTTAATTTATCAACAGGTAATTGACGCAGTAGCATAGATGAAGTTTCAAAATGGATGCGACTGTGTTCTATTCCCATCAATAAAGCCCAGAGGGGATGTTGGGGATGAATAGGTAGATTTAAAGGTGTATTTTCGATGACTTGGGTAATTTCGGCTTTGGCTTGGTTTCGATATTGCCAAACTTTAGAAACATCTGGCAAAATTATATTTTTTGTGGCTGTTTCTAGTTCTGCTGGTGTTTCTGGATCAACTCCAATTTCAAACAAAATTTCATACTGGGGATTGATGCGATTTTCTAATAAACCAATATGAATTAATTTGTTAATGTAAAAAACTGCGGAGTGACCAAGATAGAAAATTAATTTGTTTCTTAAAGGGTCGGGATTGAGGTAAAATGTATCTTCGCTGATTAAGCTTTTGAAGAGAGTTTCTTCTAAATGCCAGGAATTTTCAAAATAATTGAGTAGGGTTTTTGAATCGCAATCATCAAGTTTGGGAACTTGAGAAGATGTAAGTTTATTAATTTGGGGAATTGTCTGCATGGTATTAGATTGAGTTTTACCAACGAACGATACACAATTTTTTATTCTCCATATTTTTAAATACCGCACAGCGGTACATTTTTTTCACAGTTAACCAAAATTTAATTATTTTGACAGGTGTACTAAATTAAAGTTAAGATAGATTTGTTTATCTAACAATAACTTTATTTTCCTCTGATCACACTCATACATTATATACATTAGACTTTATGAATTAGCTTTCTAAAAAGCTCAAAAACAGATCACCAACTTCTCCAAGAAGTCGGTGATATAGGTGTAGTCTCTTAGCTTTTTAACCAACTTCTAAAACATCCGTCTTCTCCGTCTATTTTCTGGTTGGTTTATTCGCAAAGGTACTACTTCAGCTTCACTACTTTCCCTAGCCACCCGAATTAATAATCCAGCAGCCACCAAACTAGCAATCATGGAATTACCACCATAACTAAACATCGGTAAAGGTAAACCTGTAGTTGGTAGCGCCCCTGTAGCCACACCAATATGTAGTAATGATTGTCCGATCATCACAACAGTAATACCAATTGCTACAAGTCGATGGATAGGATTTTTGGACTTCAGGGCTACAATTAATCCTAAAGTAGCGAATATAGCTAGGAGTAACAACAGTAAGATACTGCCAACAAAGCCAAATTCTTCAGAGAAGATTGCAAAGATAAAATCAGTATCTTGAATTGGTAGATAAAACAGCTTTTGTTGAGAAAGTCCAAATCCAACCCCCCAAGTTTTGCCGGAACCTACGGCTAGTAAACTTTGTACTAACTGATAGCCGTCACCTGTAGCATCAGCCCAAGGGTTAAGGAAAGACATCACCCTTCGCCTTTGATACTCTTTGATACTAATACTGAGTAATGCTAATAAAACTCCACCAATAGCTGTTCCTCCCAAGTATTTGTATGGTAGTCCAGCGGCTAGTGCAATTAACCAAATTGTCATCCCACAAAGTGCAGTTGTACTTAAGTTAGGTTGGGCAAGAATTCCTAATAATACAAGACAGAACACACCCAACCACGAAAGACGAACCTCCCAACTTAATCTTTCCCACTGACCAAAAAGCCTGGCACTTTGCAACACTAAAAAAGGTTTAATCAACTCTGACGGTTGAATGGGAATAGGACCTAAAGCTATCCATCGTGCTGCATCAAAAGCCTTCTTTCCTAATCCGGGGATGAGGGTGACGAAAATTAACAATAAAAACAGCAATAAAAACCAATGAGATACCGCTAAAATTTTCCGTAGGGGAAGATTAACAATGATGTTGAATAGTATTAGTGAAACTAATACCCAAATAATTTGACGCTTGAAATAATACATTCCATCCCCCTGACGTTCATCAGCAACGGGATAGGATGCAGAAAAAAGTACAATTAAGCCGACAAACAGCCATAGTAGGGTTAACCAGCGTAACAGCCGCGCTTCTAAAGCCCAGGTAGAAACGGAATTATCAAAAATAGGTATTAATTGGCGTAGGTTCACAATGTGTTATAGGTGTAGGAACATGACATTATTTTAGGTTTTGAGGTTTCATTTAGTTTAAGATGATCAGCAAAGTTGCGATCGCTTCCTCAACATTCACTGTCCAATCAACTTTGTGCAACACAAAACTTATACAAATCGCTCATACAGCAGGAGTCAGGAGTCAGGAGTAAAACTGGCTTTGTGTATAGGTTTCAATTTAGATTCTGTACCTCATTGATCTGCAATCTGCTGGATCTAAAAAAATAGAACAGTTTGACGTTTGCTTCCTGCTTTCACCAACACCGTCAGCAGTTTCTTGACCACAAGCGTAAATTCCGCACTTGCCATACGTACTCTGTCTCAAGGTGCATTTATTAAATTTATGGCAAAATTCCAACTAAAAATAACAGTCAAAGCTTGGGGAGAATCTTGGCGAGATTTTCGCCAATACCTGAGAATCTCGATTCTAAAAAAGCATTTACTGAATCCTTACCTATTGGCTGCGCTGTTCTCAATGGGATTATGGCAAGTAGGGGCTTGGGCTACCCTAGAATTACTAGGATTTAATATATTATTCCACACACGTAACTATCTACCTCATCCTAGCTGGGATGAGCGTATTGCTGTTATCGGTATTGACGATGCGACATTAAGTGAATATGGGCAGTTTCCCCTGTCACGCGATCGCTATACTCAATTATTAGACACCCTAGCAGCCTCTCCTCCCGCAGCCATCGGCTTTGATATTTTATTTACCGAACCCACCAGTCACGATGCAGCACTGGCCGAAGCAATGGAAATTAATGGCCAGGTAGTCCTAGCAGTTGCCCCCAGTTTGCAGCAACAAACCCTGCGTCCAGTCACCGTTTTAGATCGCGTCACCGCTAAAGGCCATATTGCCAGCAATGCCGATGTAGATGGAGTCACCCGTCAATTCTACGTCTACATCAATCAAGTTCCCTCCTTGAGCATAAAGCTCCTGGAAGTATACAACAATAGCTTGCAATCTACCTTTACCGCCGATAAAAACAACTTCACCAAATCCCTCACTGCTATCCCACCTCTGCAATCAGCAGTCAAAGTACAATCGGTCTGGATTAACTGGATAGCACCTAGCCAGAAAATCCCTACCTATTCCTTTGTTGATGTTGTCCAGAAAAAGGTAGATACAGCCAAATTCAAAAACAAAATTGTCCTAGTTGGGTTAACTGCCACCGGCACCAACGATCCCGTAAAAACTCCTTTCGAGCAAACACCACCCACATCTGGTATTTACCTACACGCTGCTGTTATTGATAATCTACTCAACCAGCGATTGCTGCAAAAATTACCCCGGCAAATTGAACTTTTACTATTATTGATTGTTGGCATCGGTACAAATTTGATACTAATTCCAGGGAAATTATACCAACGCACTCTGCTACTAGGATTATTGCCTCTGACTTGGTTTAGTCTATCAATCTTAGCTCTGGCAATCTCTAATCTCTGGTTGCCTACCGTTGCTCCCATCGGTACTATTTTCTTAGCTGCGTTAAGTGTACAGTGGCAAGAACAAAAAGAAAAACAACAACTGATGAGTTTGTTCGCTCGTCACGTTTCCCAAGAAACAGCAAATTTAATCTGGCAACATCGGGCTGATATTTTCCAAAATGGTCAGTTAGAAGCTCAAGAAATGGTAGCAACGGTATTATTTAGCGACATCCGCAGCTTTACCACTATTTCCGAAGGCATGAAACCACGAGATTTACTAAGCTGGTTAAATTCCTATCTGGGTGCTATGGCTGAGTGTGTTCAAGAACATCATGGAGTCATTGATAAATACATTGGTGATGCTGTGATGGCTGTTTTTGGTATTCCCTTTCCCCACAAACAAGTAGAAGAAATTCAGCAAGATGCCATTGCTGCGGTCTCTGCGGCAATTTCTATGCAGGAAAGATTAGTGTCATTAAATCAGGAATTAGAACGTTTAGGTAAACCTATCATTCAGATCGGCATTGGCATTCATACAGGTTTAGTAGTTGCTGGCAGCATTGGCGGATCTCAACGATTAAACTATTCGGTATTGGGAGATACTGTAAATATTGCGGCGCGGTTAGAACAACTTAATAAAAATGTTCCAGAGGGTAATCCTTATAGCATCTTAGTTAGTGAAACCACATTTCAATTGATTAGACAGCATTTTAATACCCAAAAAGTAGAGCAGATGCAGCTACGTGGACGGCAACAATTAACCATGATTTATTCTATTATGGGATGGCAAGATTCATCTGAACAGGCGTAATAACAAATTCATTTACAGCAATGTTTGGTTAATTAGACCGAGCTGTAGAAACATTTCGGCAAAACGTTTGCACAATATTTATAAATTCGCATATTAAGTTAAAATTCATATTTCCTGAAATAATACAAATTAAATAATCAAAAGTGTGCTAAATAAATAAACAGTAGTTAAATTACACATCATTTGCAAATTTTCATATTATGCAACTATTATTAACAACTTGTAGGGTGGAAATCTGGACTATCCTAATTATGACACTTAAATGTATAACAGATTATTTACTTCCAGCGAATTTACAACCTCAGAGAATTGAACAATTTCTTTGAATTTAGAAAAAATAAGCAGAAGTTGGTGAGTATAGTGAATAGATATCTGATTACAGGAATAACCACAGCTATTGTCTGGGAAGCTTCATTGTCTAAGGCTTGGACTCAGCCACCTCCTTGTATTTCTCCAAGTTTGCCCACAGTTACTAAATCCCTGAATAGTGTCCAAAAAAGCAATGTGATCGTCATTGGGAAAGTACCAGATAGTCCTTATATAGTTGTTGTTCCTGGCAATTCAAATCAATTGTTAAACTTTGTGCGTCGCTATGTTGCTGACGCATTTCTAGCACAGCACAGACTTGGTGCTTATGTCTATGCTGGAGGTTCTTCAAGAAGAGGAGATGCAGAGTGTTTATCTAATTTTTTGAGAAGCCAGGGACTAGATGCACGAGTGGTCTATTTTCACTAAATCTGCATACATATTCATCTAGAGAGGTTTTTATGAAAACTTGGTGGACTTATCATTTAATTTTCGTCCTAGTCGGACTAGTTAGTACCCTTCATGCTTCTGCCGCAGATCCATTAAAGGTTAAAGTCAATCGCTACTTAGAAGTACGTCGTTCCATCGGACAGGTTATATATTCTCGTGGCCAGACAGTTAAACCAGTTACCAGCGGAATGCGACTACAATCAGTTGGGGATACAATCATTACTAAGCAAGGTTCCAGCGCCGTTCTAGCAATGGATATAGGTACTGGCTTTATTAATATTTCTGAAAATACAACGGTAACGGTGCATAAACTTGATAAAGGATCAAGAGGTGAAAGAATCACAGAACTTCAGGTAAAGTCTGGCCAAGTCCGTCTGCAAATTCGCAGATTAACTCATGATACATCTCGTGTAGAAATTCGCACTCCTGCTGGAGTGGCTGGGGTGCGGGGAACTGATTTTGGTGTGAGTGTACAGGATGATGGCAAAACGGGGGTTGGTACTAAAGAGGGTGCAGTAGCGACTTCTGCTCAAGGACAGACAGTGTTGGTAAATGCTGGTTTCCAAAATCTGACTATTCCCGGAGAACCACCTTCCCCAGCAGTACCTCTACGGGAAGATACTCGTTTAAATATTAGTCAACTTCTAGCTAATGGCAGCCAGGTGAAAATTGTTGGTACTGTTGATCCAGTTAACCTGCTAATGATAGCTCAACAGCCTCTGAATATCGATCCTAGTGGCAGATTTGATATTACTGTTCCTTTACCCCAAAACCGCAAAGTAGAAGCTGTGGTGATCACTCCTTTGGGTAAACAGCAATTGTATCAATTAGCAGTTCCTTAATTGAGTTTAGTTGTTAGGTTTTATGATTGGCGATCGCTCATAATGGATAGTTGAAGTGATACCTACACTTTTATATAGTTGTTACTATATGGAATAATATACGGAAAGATTCTGTATATTATCTAAGTTATGTCTTCCAACAATACTCCAGATATCAATTCTGATGAACCAATACCTACTGAAGTGACTGAAACTAACCAGTCAACACTTGTTGTTCAGGCTGCAAGTTTTGATCCAGAAAGATTTCCAGATTTGGACAAGATGGAATCAGTCATATTGAAGCAAGGTCCAAGGTCTATTAAACAGGCTAAGTACACAACGATTCGTGATCGCCATACAGAAAAAGTACATCATTACTCTCTAAGTATCCAAACCTTTGGCTTGATTCAGAAACAGTGGAAAGAAAAACCTGAGAAATCAATCACATTAGAAAGTGAAGACGACGATGAAATTCAGAAACTCATGGATTTTCTTGCAGCTACACATGGAAACACTTCTTCCATGCCAGATGGAGACTATACTATCTTAAAAGTGCCAACTCAAGATATAAACCTTGAAAATATAAACCTTGAATCATTACAACAATTGTTAAGTAGCCTTTCCATTTCAGGAAGAGTTGATGCCCTTGTGGAGATATTAGAATTTTCTGAAAATGATACAGAACTTTTTAAGGTACTCGTAGAGCGCGTAGATAAAGATCCACATTTGTTTGCAGATGCCGCAGCAGCACTTAATTTAGCTACTTACAAGAACGCTGTAGATAAATTAAAAAACTTAATAGATAGTGGCAAAGTTGGCGAATCTCAATTCCAAAAAATTCTCGAAGAAAATCCTTGGATGTTTGGAAGTGAGTATAGTGAAATCCTGGATAGAAGAAAGTGGACACGAGATGAGCAACAAGATTTTGTGGTTAGAAGAACTACCGACAATTATATAGAAATTATTGAGATTAAAACACCTCTTGATGGGAAAGTTTTATTCAACTACGATAAATCCCATAAAAGTTACTATCCCGGTGTGGAACTATCCAAGGTTATTGGACAAGTTCAGAATTATCTTGAAAAACTTGATAAAGCGCGTGATTCAATTTTGGCGAACGATGGAGAGGATACCAATAAAATTAGGGCTAAGATAATCATAGGACGTGATGGTGATAAAGATCAGCAGAAGGCACTTCGTAGACTCAATGGTCATTTATACAGAATAGAAATTATAACCTTTGATCAGCTTTTACGGATAGCGCAAAATGTACTTAATTATCTGCAAGGAATCTTCATACCAAGAAATTAATCAACAGAATGATGATGTTCCACCTTATCTAGAAAAGCAATTAGCAAAGTTATTAACTGAACTGGAAGAATTAAATTAGGAGAGGAGCAAAATTAATGAGTCAATACAGTATGATTATTCAATGGTCGAAGGAAGACCAACTTTTCCTAGTTACAATTCCCGAATTTAGTCATCTTGTAATTATGCCTTGTACTCACGGAAAAACTCGTGAAGAAGCAATTAAAAATGGAGAAGAAGTAATTGGAATGTACCTAGAAGCTTGGGAAGCAGAAGGTGAATCCATCCCTGAACCAAACACATTGCAAATAGCCTCTTAATGTGAATTTCCCAAAAAAAAGAGGTCATCACTGACCCCTTCCAAATCTACCAAAATAATCTCTGATGTATAGAAATTACTGCAAACCAGTATTTGTACCTTGCTTACCAGTTGCTAATTCAACCTTAACGATTTTGCCACCCATTTTTTGAATCCGTTGTTGTTCACGGAACCAGTTTTCATAGGGAACTAACTTGGTGAAGTAGGTATTTTGTAATTCGCGTTGAGTACGAGTACGAGTTAGGCTGGGAACACAAGCAGTTACTTTAAATAAACGAGCCATTTTTTCTAATCTCCTCTATCGATTGCGGAAACTTTTTTATCTCAAATATCCTGAGTGCAAATCTTTAATTTATGTGTAAGGATTTAGCTATCAGCGATCAGCTTTTTAACTTTTGCGCCAAAAATCACCATTTGATTATCTGCTGATTTATCAAATATTCTGACTCCTGACTCCTGACTCCTGACTCCTGAATTCTTACATTTATTTTCTCAAAGTCTGGAAATCAAACATCAATACTAGACCGCTAATACTCATTTTTGGTAAGCAATAGAACGACCTAGAACTCACGGTTGATTTCCAGACCTGAATCAAGTCGCACCTAAATCATCAAGTGCAAACCTAACTCCTAGCTCAAGCCAGAGGAGATATAGTCGAAGTAAACGCCCATTTCTTTACCAGCGTCAGGACCAACCAAGCTTGCGGTTACTTCCTTCATTGCTTGGATAGCTTGAACGGTAGCGCCTACGGGTACTCCCAAGGAGTTGTAGGTTTCTTTCAAACCATTCAATACGCGCTCATCCAAAATGGAAGGATCGCCAGCCAACATAGCGTAGGTGGAATAACGCAAGTAGTAATCCAAGTCACGGATACAAGCTGCGTAACGACGAGTGGTGTACATATTACCACCGGGACGGGTGATATCAGAGTACAACAAGGACTTAGCTACAGCTTCTTTAACGATCGCAGCAGCATTAGCACTGATGGTTTGAGCCGCACGAACGCGCAGTTCACCAGTAGCGAAGTAGCCTTTTAGCTTTTCGAGAGCAGCGGTATCAAGGTATTTACCTTGAACGTCTGAAGAATTGATAACGGAGGTAATTGCGTCTTGCATTGTTGTTTTTTCCTTATTTCCAACCTTATTGCCACAGTATTAGTTTGAGCCGAGAAACAGCTAAAACCTACTGCATAGCACCAACAACGTAGTCGAAGTAAGAACCAGCTTCACCAGCGTCTTCAGCAGACAACAAGGTAGCAGCAACGTTCTTCATAGCGGCAACGCCACCAGCAACTGCATCAATGGGAGTACCCAAAGACTTGTACATTTCACGTACACCAACGATACCGATTTCTTCGATGGCGGTAACATCACCAGAAACGATTCCGTAGGTAACAAGACGCAAGTAGTAATCCAAGTCACGAAGACAAGTAGCTGTCATTTCTTGTCCGTAAGCGTTACCACCAGGGGAAACAACATCAGGACGCTTTTGGAAAAGTTGGTCGCCAGCTTGCTTAACGATGCGCTCACGGTTGTCGGTCAATACTTGAGCGATGCGGAGACGTTGTGCGCCACCGGAAACAAAGCTCTTGATCCGATCTAATTCACCAGGGCTGAGGTAGCGAGCTTCTGCATCAGCATTCACGATAGCTTTCGTGACGATACTCATTAATGGATTCCTCCAAAACTAATGACACCAGTTTTTAAACTGGTAAGACTTTAAGTGGTTGATAGTAGCTTCGTATCTTAGTACATTGCGAGACACATTGGCTCAAAACAAGTAAATAAGTTAGAAAACTCAACTACCTTCCGCAAAACATTGTCCGGCATTATGTTGAGCATTTATTACTGCTCTTAATATTTTGTAACAATCATTTTCATTTCCAGGGAACAGGGAACAGGGAACAGGGAACAGGGAACAGGGAACAGGGAACAGGGAACAGGGAACAGGGAACAGGGAACAGGGAACAGGGAACAGGGAACAG
>NZ_JACJQU010000027.1 GCF_014696825.1 Anabaena sphaerica FACHB-251
TTCACTCTCTGCTATTTCAATTTTAAAAGTACGGCTCATGGTTATTTTGATTTATCAAGTTTGTTTTCTCTATTATATGCAGCTTCATATTAAATTGGTATTAAAGGAGTAAGTAAGTGGGCGTTAAAAAATATAATATAAACCTAACCCCCCAGCCCCCTTCCCTAGTAGGGAAGGGGGAGTCAAAGCCTCTCCCCTGGTAGGGGAGAGGTTTGGAGAGAGGTTTTATATTTAATTGTGCCAAGTTACTTAATTGGTGATTGGTAATTAGTAATATTTGTTCTCCCTCCTGCCTCCTGACTCCTGCCTTCTCAAATCAATTTTGCTGATTCATAAAGTCTTTTAAAAATGGCTTTAATCTTAGTGCCATAATCTAAATCTGCAGACCATCTTCCTGATAGTTGATCAACAGAAGGAGCAACACCCCTAGTCACAAATCTAAACCGGGGATCTACCTCCTGCTGTACCAAAGGTTCTAAACTAGCGTAGGCTTTTAAATGTTGGATATGCGCCCTCACACCAATTCTGGCACTAGGAAAAGATGCTGCTTGTGATCCACCACCGATTGCTCCTAAACCTGCAAAGTTATTTTGTTGAGGTTTAACATCAGTACCAAATCTTAAAAATCCAGTTTCTAGACACATTTGAGAAAAGGCAATATCATGATTTACACCTTCCAGAGTTGCTTCTTCTCGATAAAGTTTGGGAAGATCGGGGAACTGTACCAGAGCATTTTCATTGTTATTCCTCAAAAATAGTTGTAGCTGTAGTTCTGTGGTATTGCCATTAGAAATAATTTGTTCAATTTGTCCGGGACAAATGGTTAAAATTGAGCGGAGTTGAAGAGTTTTAGTCGCACTATCCCAGGCAATAGAAATATTAAAATCTCGCAGTTCAATGGCTTTGATATAAACTACACGCCGATAGGTAACACGGTTAACATTAGGCGCTTTTGATAAATCAATCCGCAAACGATCTACTAAATCAATGGGAATATAAGAATTTCCATTAATTAATACCCCTTGTTCTGGATAATTTTGCCCATTAATGTTAATATTAATTGGCGGATAATTTGCTTCTACAGGAGTTCCTGGATTAGGATCAACTCCTCGACTCCAAGCTATTAATCCATCAACAATTCCTAAAGCAAAATCACGACGACGAGTTTGTAACAAATTACGATCATCGGGACTGCTGAGAAAGCCTACTTGCATGACTAAAGCCGGAAGAGTGGTTCGGCGACAGAATTGCAAACTACCTAAGCCGCTATCTGTATCTGGTCTAACTCCGCGATTAGGTAATTGAGGGACACGGCGCAACAATCCCATCAGCAACATTTCTGCATTTTGCTTGCGTTGATCATTGTTAGCAATATAAAAAACACTCGCTCCCCTTAGCGTAGGACTACTAGCAGCATCAGCTTCAATTTCTACAGCCACATCAATGGAACGAGCGCGAGAATTAATCCAGGTGATAGTTTCGGCTGCACTTAAATCATCAGGAACAGCTAAAACTTCGACAGTACGCGCCCTGAGTTCTGTTACAATCAAATCCCGCAACATAATCATTTCTTTGGCTTCAGTTGTACCACCTGCGATCGCACCGGGATCAATTCCGCCTGCTTCCCTGCCTCCATGCGCGGCTGAAATAAAAATACGTCCCATTTTGATTATTCCCGTTGTTAAGCTCCAGCGTATGCAATTTTAGCGATTATTTTGGGTCTAGGAACAAGAATTATAATAAGTCAGTGGTCATTGGTTATGAGTCATTAGTTATGAGTCATTAGTTATGAGTCATTAGTCATTAGTCATTGGTAAATACCTCTTCCCAGTCCCCAGTTCCCAGTTCCCAGTCGCCAGTCCCCAGTCCCCAGTCCCCAGTCCCCAGTCCCCAGTCCCCAGTCCCCAGTCCCCAGTCCCCAGTCCTATGCAAATACCCCGCTTACATCCAGACACAATTGAAGAAGTTAAACACCGGACTGATATTGTCGATGTAGTCTCGGAGTACGTAGTCTTACGGAAGCGCGGAAAGGATTTTGTTGGGTTATGCCCTTTTCATGATGAAAAAAGCCCCAGTTTTACAGTCAGTCCCAGCAAGCAGATGTATTATTGCTTCGGTTGTCAAGCTGGAGGTAACGCGATTAAGTTTGTCATGGATTTGGGTAAACGCCAGTTTACGGAAGTAGTGCTAGATTTAGCACGGCGTTACCAAGTACCTGTAAAAACCTTAGAACCTGAACAAAGACAAGAATTACAGCGTCAGTTGTCTTTGCGTGAGCAGTTATATGAAGTTTTAGCTTCTACAGCCCAATTCTATCAACACGCTCTTAGACAAAGCTTGGGACAAAAGGCGATGCAATATTTACAACAGCATCGTCAACTAAAAGCAGAAACAATTCAACAATTTGGTTTAGGTTATGCTCCCGCAGGTTGGGAAACCTTGCATCGGTATTTGGTGGAAGATAAACATTATCCAGTGCAGTTGGTGGAAAAAGCGGGTTTGATTAAACCCCGAAAAGAAGGGGGCGGTTATTATGATGTATTCCGAGATAGGCTCATGATTCCTATCCGCGATGTTCAAGGAAGAGTAATTGCTTTTGGTGGGAGAACTTTAACTGAAGAACAACCAAAATATTTAAATTCTCCAGAAACAGAATTATTTAGTAAAGGTAAAACTTTATTTGCTTTAGATCAAGCCAAAGAGGGGATTTCTAAATCGGATCAAGCAGTAGTGGTAGAGGGATATTTTGATGCGATCGCTCTTCATGCAGCCGGAATTAATAACGCCGTTGCTTCCCTTGGTACAGCCTTAAGTATAGAACAAGTTCGTCTGTTATTGCGTTACACAGATTCAAAACAATTAATACTCAATTTTGATGCAGATAAAGCCGGAACCAATGCCGCAGAAAGAGCCATTGGTGAAATTGCTACACTAGCATATAAAGGCGAAGTGCAGTTAAAAATTCTTAACATCCCCGATGGTAAAGATGCTGATGAATACTTACATAGTCATACAGCAGACGAATATCAGCAACTATTGGCAGATGCACCACTGTGGTTAAATTGGCAGATTGGGGAGATTATTAAAGACAGAGACTTGAGACAAGCCACTGATTTTCAAAAAGTTACACAAGAAATAGTCAAACTCTTGCAAAATATAGTTAATAGTGATACTCTTAATTACTATATTTCCTACTGTGCAGAAATACTCAGCTTAGGGGACGCTAGACTTATACCCCTACGAGTTGAGAACCTACTAACTCAAATTGCACCCGCTAGTGTGCAAACTCCATCATTGCGGTTTCGCAAACAGGAGTCTAAAACGCCGAAGCTATCTCTAGTAACCACTGAACGTAGTTTATTAGAAAAAGCAGAGGCGTTATTATTGCGAATTTTTTTACATTGTCCCGAACAACGTCAAGTAATATTTGAAGAATTAGAAGAGCGAAACTTAGAATTTAGCCTTTCTCATCATCGTTTTTTGTGGCAACAGAGTTTAGAATTTCCCTTAGAAGAGCTTGATTTAATTTCTAATTTACAAAATCGGTATTTAGAATCAGGAGAAGATTTAGCAATAGTTTCCCATTTATTTCATTTAAATGAGAAAAGTAAGCATGATGATATACTGCGTACTCCCCAATTAGTGCAAGCAACTCTAGCTTCTATGGAAATAGTTTTGAGAGAAAAACGTTATCGTCATTTTATGGAACTGTGGGAGAAAATAGATATACAAGCTGAACCAGATAAATATAAATCTTATGCAGATGCTATATATGCTGAAAAAATGCGGATACAAGTATTAGATAAACAAAGGTCATTTTCCATAGCCGAATTATTTTAATCAAATAATAGGGAGTATACTAATTCTATGAAAATGCAAACTAATATCCAAGAAATCAAAACAGTTACAGCCTATTATACCCCAGAAGAATATTTAGAACTGGAAGAAAAATCACAGTATAAAAATGAATATAGAAATGGAGAAATTATACCTGTTACTGGGGGAACAACAAATCATAATAAACTGGCATTAAATTTAGCTACTGGTCTGAATTTGGCATTATAATGATTTCAAGTATGAAGTTTATATTGGAGATGTCAAACTGTGGATACCACGCTATCAGGAATTTACTTATCCTAATGTTATGGTAATAGTAGGTGAGCCTGTTTATTATGGCACAAACACTACAATAGTTACCAATCCTGTATTAATTTCTGAAGTCTTATCTAAATCTACAAAAGACTATGACCGAGGTGATAAATTTCTTTATTATCGTTCAATTCCCGAATTTAAAGAATATATTATGATTGACCAAAATCAACATTATGTAATGCAATATGTCAAAAATAATGAAAATCAATGGCTTTTGACAGAGTATGAAACAGAAGAAGCTATTTTAAAACTTTCATCAATTAACCTTCAATTATCTTTAAAACAACTGTAAGTAAGTGGGCGTTAAAAAATATAATATAAACCTAACCCCCCAGCCCCCTTCCCTACTAGGGAAGGGGGAGTCAAAGCCTCTCCCCTGGTAGGGGAGAGGTTTGGAGAGAGGTTTTATATTTCATTGTGCCAAGTTACTTATAATAAAATTAACTTTTTAGAAAAAATAGAGTAAATAGATTATCTTTTTATCTCGTTCCCAGTCTGAGACTGGGAATGCTATTAAAGAGGTTCTACCTCTGCTTTATTTTAAGGCAGAGCCTTCCAAACTTCATTCCCATACAGAGTATGGGAACGAGAATTAAACAGAGTATGGGAATGAGAATTAATAGATTTACTAAATTAAATTCACCTTAGTAAAAATTGATTTAGACAACATACCATGTACCCCCTTTTGCGGACTATTAACAACTTGAGTGATATGAAAATTCACCGCTAAACTACATAAAACGTAAGCATCTTCTGGTGATAAATTGGTGAAGCGTTCTAGAAAATAAATCATATTCTTTAAAGCCAATTCCAAAGCATCATCTAAGGTTTCTGCAAAACCCATGGTGATGAAATCTGTAGGCGTTTCTGCTATTGGTGTTGCCAACTGTAAATCTTTCCGCAGTATGAGTTTAATTCTGCCATTCATAGATGTTTCAAGAGCAGTTACATTTACTTCCCCATCTCCTTGTGCAGAATGTCCATCACCAATAGAAAATAATGCACCGGGAAGATATATTGGTAAAAATAACCGCGAACCTGCTTGTAATTGACGGTTGTCAATGTTGCCACCATAAGCACCTGGAGGTATAGAGTTACGGGAGTTTTCTGGGGTAGCAACTCCTAAAATGCCAAAAAAAGGTGTGAGGGGAATTTGGATATTTGAACCTAGAGGAAATTCTGCAAAATTATTTTCTAAATCGAGGGGGATAAATCTTAATGCAGCTTGAGGAAACTGCTGTGGTAATGCTCCCCAACCTGCACGAATAGCGTTAAAACCAACAGATAAACTGGGTGAAATAGCCTCTAATTGTACTTCTAAAACATCCCCTGGTTCGGCATTGCGGATGTAAATTGGTCCGGTGAGTAAATGGGGTCCTGCTGCTATTTTCCGTTCTGGTGGTAAATTTTGACAGATATCAATAAGTTCTGGTGTGAGAAACTCTGGTGGTGCTTTGTCGTAAACGTAATAACCTGTGTATGTTTCTACGTCTATTGTGTCATGAGAACCAACAAATAATGCTGGTTCTAATAAATGAGAGAAGCCACCTAAATGTACAGTTTTTTTGGTAGCTTTTAAAATGTGGTGAGTCATTTTTGCAGATGCTTATCGACTGATAACAGGGGGTTTTTGATTTCCAGAATTATCTAGTTAATTTTTGTTTGAGGGAACTAATATAATCGCCGATTGCATGATCTCGAAATCGAGCAGAAAGGAAATTTAAACTAAATCTAGAACCGATTCGCAATTCTTTATCTACATGACTATATCCTTGCCACCATCTGGGTAATTCAGGTACTATATCCATGCCATGAACAAATCGATAACTTTTTATAACTCTTTCATTATAAGATGTGCTAAATCCATTATTTCCCACTTTTGGCGCTCCAAATGTATAGGCTTCTACGGAGGATAATTGAGCTTTAAAATTATATTGAATATCTACAGCACATAAGGTTGCTAATGCTCCTCCTAAACTGTGTCCAGTTACGGTAATCTTAGAAATATTATTCTTTCGGATATATTCATGAATATCATCTCTGACCGAAAAGTAAGCCTCGATAAAACCACGATGCATTAAGGAACCTGATTTGTTCTCTGTTAAATATGGATAGATTTTTTCTTTTTGGGCAACAATTTCTTCTTTAATTATTTGCTTATCAAATTCTCTATGTTCCTGACGAGTATCAAAGTTTGTTCTCCAGTCAAAAGATGAGTCACTACCACGGAAGACGATAGTAATTCCGGATGAATCTGTTAAAATAGCAAATTGAGTATCGGTAGTGTCTTTGCTAAAGAGAATTGGTTTTTCAGTCCAATTGCTAAAGACAATTTTAGAAAAGTCTTGATAAATTTCCTGACAGGAAACTGCCATTTTGAATGCTTTGGAATAATCAACTGTCATTACTGTGTCCTTATAAAAAAGTGTGAACCAATATACAGATGTTTCCGGCAACGTGTCTGTATTTTGGGTGATTTGACGGATATCATATCATTGTTTATTTACAAACGACTAGAGTACAGCCAAAAATTTTCTGCGTTATCAGTTTTAGCAATGCCAAACCCATACTAAAAAACCTAATACTCAAGTCCCCGACTTCTTTGAGAAATCAGGGATTTATCTCCTGGAATTGTGTCAGACTTATATAGCAGGTGACAAAGTTGAAAGCCTGTTTGTGTCCTAACCACCTTGGCAGTTGCTATAACTAAAAAGGCTATCAATACAAAGGTTAAGAAATTACCAAAAATTCAAAGTTTAGCAAATTTGTGTGGTAACGAAGTTAATAACATCTGCTAATCCGGTTTTGGTTTTTAAGTTGGTGAAAATAAAGGGTTTATCACCACGCATTTTCTTTGCGTCTGTTTCCATCACTTTTAAATCAGCGCCAACATAGGGTGCAAGGTCAGTTTTATTAATGACTAATAAATCAGATTTAGTGATACCTGGTCCACCTTTGCGGGGAATTTTATCACCAGCAGCAACGTCTATTACATATATTGTTAAATCTACTAATTCGGGACTAAAGGTAGCTGCCAAATTATCACCACCACTTTCTAAAAAGACTAAGTCTAAATCTATAAATTTTTCTTCTAGTTGTTCAATTGCGGCTAAATTCATGGAAGCATCTTCGCGAATAGCGGTATGGGGACAACCTCCTGTTTCTACTCCTAAAATACGATCGCTCTCCAAAGCCTGAGAACGCACTAAAAACTGAGCATCCTCTTGAGTATATATATCATTGGTAACGACTGCCAATTTATACTCTTCCCGCAATGCTTTACACAAAGCATCCACCAAAGCCGTTTTTCCCGAACCTACAGGTCCAGCTACTCCTACTCGAAAAGCATTCATAGAATTAGTCATTAGTTATTAGTCATTACTCATTAGTCATTGGTAAAAATCTTCTCTCCCTGTTCCCTGCTCCCCTGCGTCTTCTTCCTGTCACTTTTCCCCTAACTCCTAAATAACCTTGTATATTGGGTTTCATGCTGCATACTAGCTAAAGATAAGCCCCAACTACAACAAGCTAGGTTATCATCTTCTAAGGTGAGAATTTCTGACATTGTAATATTTAATAATGTTTGTAACCCCAATAATAATTCTTGTCCAGCGGTTTGACCAAGGGGAATAAGTTTGACTCCAGCAGTAATTAAATTATTGACCCAACTATGCAGATATGCTAATAACGCAGCATGAGTATTAATTTGCCAATGAGCGCAAGCAATCCCAAAAGCGATCGCATAATTGCAAGGATAGCCGACAGCAGTAGCTAATGGTACAGTTTCTGGCGCAAGTTTACTTAATAATTGGATGAGCGATCGCCCCATTTGCCAACTAGCAGCGCGTAACTCTTCTGCATCTCTCACCGCAGATAACCATAAATTCCATCTTTGTAAACCTTCCAAATTACCAATTTTTGCAGCTTCTAAAGCCCTGATCATCACTACAGCATCTATGCGAATTGACCCATATTTCAACTCAGCTTCTATCCAATGTTTTAGGCTATTTGTATTATTAATAGTGCCATTTTCCACCAACATTTCTAGCCCTTCCGAATAGCCATAAGCTCCCACTGGTAAAGCTGGACTAGCCAATTGTAAAATAGATAAAAAATGGCTATGAGTGAGAGTGATGGTTTCCATAAGCTCCTAATTCTGGTTGAAAAGGTACAACTTCTTCCTTAATTTCTAAACCCAATTTTTTCAACATTGTGAGTAAAACTGAATCGGGAGACAAGCGTAAATAATTTGGCGTAATTTCCACAGGTACATGACGATTGCCCAAATGATAAGCAGCCCTTAATAACAGTAAAGGTGTGTGTGCAACTACAGTTAAAACAGGTTCAGGTTTAGCAACAATTCTGATGGAATTGCTTTGACTTTCATCTGCTAGAATATCACCGTTATGTAAAACTGTGCCTCTCGGTAAACGCAAAAATACCACCTTCCCATCTTCCCATGTAAACCGATGACGGCTACGGGTACGTTCTTCAGCAGTGAGTGGGAGAGTGAAATTAACCACAGCATTAATATCAGGAGGTTTCAGTTGCGTTAACGTCAGCATCATTGAGGAAATCATTTATAGATATCTTTGTGAATTTTAAGCCCTGATGGTGCAACAAAACAACAAAAATCTCAAAAAACAAATCCCCGAATTCTTTGAGAAGTCAGGGATTTATATCTTGCCTGCGCCTTTTGTGTTTAATCTTCATCCCTAGCATGAACTTGAGCCGGGGGACTAGTTGCTTCCACAGCGGTAAATGGTTGCAGAATTCTATAAGAATGAATTGCTCCCTTCGGTACAACCCAAGAACTGCCTTCTTCTAGTAAAATTGTTTGTCCAGCAATATCTAATTCTGCTTGTCCATTAATTACATAACCAACAGTTTCATATTCCCGTTGAGTTGGTACTTTTTCCTCTCCAGGTTCTTCGTTTTCCCACAGCCGCATCGAAACAGTTTTACCGGATGCAAGATACTTTTGACCAAGTTTACCTGTTGGGGAATAGGCAGAATCTACTTTTTTAACACTGGTGTCACTCATAATAGTTTAGCCTGCAATAAGCCTTAAATGTGAAGTGTTTTGAAGATTTAATGTAACCATTCAGGAATGGAATGATCCCCGACTTCTTTGATTATCATGTTAATAAAATTTGAATTGATTCCAGAAGTTGGGGATATGGGGATCAACAAAAGCTATAGCTGAATGCTTACGATTTAATTTGCATGATGGGGGTAAGCCTTATGCACTAACCCCCCAAGAGTTATCTCTTGTCTCTCAATATTCTTTCAGGTGGTATATTATCTTGATAATATCCAGATTTACCTCCAGTAATTGGCTCTACGGTTTTTTCCACATTTGTGCGGACATCCTCTAAAAACTCTCTTGTAGATTCAGGAATAGGTTCATCAAGATTGAGTTTCTCTTTAATATTATCAGCAGTTCCTTTGAGTTTTCTTTGGGCATTGTCTAGCTGCTGATCATTTCTTATTGCTCCTCGGTCTGGTGTACCTTTATAATAAACACCTTCTGGAGTTGTAACGGTCTCAGCTTGTGCTACTAGCATCGCATTACCAGAGCTAAAAGCTTGGAAGCCGAAAAAGGTAACTGCTACAAAAGAGATTACTAGCAAACGTACAATTACACGTTGTAGATTCTTGAAAAAACCGTTCATAAGTATCCTTAAAGAGATTAAAGTTTGTGAGGGACAAATTTGGTGAATTTGTCTTGTTTGTGTGGGCAAAAAATCAACAATTTACATTGTCACGGCAGCACTAGAAGTAGGTTTAGGAGGCTTAATATCAGCCGCTATCCGTGACCGATAAAGTTCTACTAATCGCTGTTCATATTTACCCAAATCGTTGTGAATTTCTTTGAAAATAGCTGTTGCTACTGGGTCAGTATACATTGCAGACAAATTGCTAATATCACCAATCCCTGTTTGCACATCACCCAAGGCACAACGGATTTGATAGATATCATCACTGCCACTCAAGGCAGATTGTACCTTGGCATATTGATTAGCAATATTAGCCGCAAAAGATGGTTTTTCATGCAAGCGATGAAGATAAGTTTCTAGCTTTTGAATGTGGTGCTGTTTATTACTTATCATGTCTTGAAACAGGTTTTTTACTTCCTGATCTGATTCTTTTTCTAGATACTTTTCTAGAGCTTCTAAAGAATAACGTTCACCACCTAAAGCAGTATTTAAACCTTTAACAATGTCATTCTTTGTGGAACCACCCCAAGCATCAGCTAATTTCCACCATTCAGCACTTGTGTCTTTTTCATCAGGTAAATTAGCATCTTTACCACCATAACCTAAACGATTTAAAATTGCGGTTGTAAAAATTGCTAAGTCGCCAGGTTCACGAGATGTAATCAAATTACCATCCACCACTACTGGCTCATCTAGATAATTTCCACCCGCATTGGTTATGTCTTTACGAATAGCAGTAAATCCAGTTACTTGTTTACCTTTAAGTAAATCACCTTCAATTAAAACCTGTGGTCCGTGACATACTGCTGCTATTAATTTGCCTTGCTTCATTGCTTCACGAACAAAGCAAACTGTGTTACAATTGCGCCGCATTTGATCAGGAGCCATACCGCCAGGAATTACAACTGCTGCAAATTCATCAACCATGGCTTCTGTGGTTGTTCCATCAGCTTGTACGCTCAGTTTCCCACGTTTACCCTTATATTTTTCATTCATCCGCGAACCCAGGACTACTACCTCCATTCCCGCTTGTTTTAGTCCGTTACAAGGAATTATAAATTCTAAATCTTCTACTCCTTGTTCAATGAGAATTGCCACTTTTTTCTTACTAGAATGATGATTATTGTTTATCATTGGTTTTCTTTCCCTGGTTAATTCTAAGAACTGCTCTTGTCAACTGATTTAGGAATCGATCTCAAATTGCACATTATGCTGGCATTTCACCTGTTGGTGATGTGGTAAATAATTCCTCATAATCATGTGAAAAATAGGTGTGAAATTTCTTGAACTTCTCCGGAGTTACAGCATTTTGTAAAACAGCAAAAACAGCCCGAACGTGCATTGCGGCTGTAGTTGGTTCGATGTTTTCTTTTTGACTGGCTCGTTCAATAAACTCTTGTAGGTGAAAAGATTGACTAGCTTCTATCTCTCTTCCGCGCAAACAGTCACCTAATTCTGGTGGTATTTGTGCAGCTAATTCTTGTGCTTCATTTTTAGGAATAAGTTCTCTCACCGTTTCTAATGTCGCACGAGTAGCCACTTCTGCTTCTTCACGGGAATTTGATTGAGATAGGCTTTGTACATGGGTAATGAACTCTGTATATTCCACTTTTTAATCTCCTCTGTTAAACCTGAAAAAATAAAATTCATAAAAATTTCTTATTATACTTAGGTGAGATGAGGCTAGTTGAATTAGATATTGATTCCTGGAGAATAATGAATAATCGCCAACAGCTATTTTCTCAACCTAAATTATCCAAAGATAATATTAATGAATTCCCAGTTACCAGATTAATATCTAATAAAATTATTCACTTCGTTCTGAGGGGATATATTTTATATAACTAAAGTATTAAATCCTTAGTTAGATAAAGATATTTTGTGAAAAGGTTATAATAAAAAAGCAGCTAGTGGCTATTATCATGACAAAGAAACGAAATAATCACGAAAATAAATCTGATGATTTGCCACAGGAAATTACTGAATCCTATGGTACTGGCGTAAAAGACTTACCTGGATATAATGTTGGTCAACGTTCGCTGCGAGAACATAGACAGGAGTATATAGAAAGCAGTCCTGAATTTCCTGCTGAATTCACTATTGCTGCTGATGAAGTTGATACTTATTGGCAAGATACTGTAGGAGATGAAGCTGTTGGTGGTACTGTTGCTACTCCTGACAAAAATGTAACTGAAGAATTAGAAGCAGCTGTGGGTTTAGAAATGAATGATTATGCCTTTCTTCGCACTAACGATATTTTAGAACATCGTGATGATGCCCGTTGGGAACTAGAGCCAAAGTCTTCAGAAGATTATCAAGAACGGCGGCAGCAAGATAATTCATAATTGAATCATAATTATGAATTTTAAATTTTCCCAGATAGATAGATGGGGTTGATATTAACTATTTTCAACCCCATCCTGACGAATTAAGTAGAAAGGCAGAAAAAAACCGTAGACGCGCAGCGGCTTCTCGGAGAGTAGTATGTAACAAAAAGTAAAGTTGTTAAAAACCTATTCCTTCCAGTCTTGTCATAACGACAATTTTTAACGCCGACCTACTTAGTATTTAGCAACTAAATCCTAACTCCTCAACCTTGCCAAGCATTATTTATCTTTGCTTTTGATATTTTCATGCAATTAAAAATGCTAATAATCTGGCAACACACTCCGCCCAAGCCCACTTTTTTTTTGGTGTTCTTATGTTTAATTCTTCTTTTTTATAGATGAGATACATCTGTCTTCAGTAGGGTTCCCTAATACTTGTACTTTTGTTA
Organism: Anabaena sphaerica FACHB-251; assembly: GCF_014696825.1. Lineage (NCBI taxonomy): Bacteria > Bacillati > Cyanobacteriota > Cyanophyceae > Nostocales > Nostocaceae > Anabaena > Anabaena sphaerica. The sequence goes on from NZ_JACJQU010000027.1 coordinate 12,649, forward strand.
AGGTGAATCACATAATCAATTAATAGTGATGGCAGCAGCAATGACATTTACACAAACAAGTGATCCAACTATTCGTGAACATATCCAGTCTTGGCGTAAATTAGATGTGGATCAACAGTTAGCTTTGTTTTGGTTTATTTACCAAGAAATGGGTAGCTCAATTACGCCAGCAGCACCTTATGCCAGTACTGCTTCTTCAGAAATTGCTGAGGGTTTATTTGAGCAGGTTGAACAATTAGAGGCAGAAGAACAGTTACAAGTTCAGCGTGATTTAATTAATCAAACAGATAGCCTCATTTCCCGTGAATATGGTTCTTTAAGTGATACCACTAAGCTGTTATTTTGGTATCGACTAGCCCAAGGTATGGAAGGTATGACCATCATTACTATGCCTCCTAATTTCCAACTTTCCTCAGCAGCCGAAAATTTGCTCAATAGAATCAAAAATTTATCTTTTGAGCAGCAAATTACTCTTTTCCGTGATTATGTTTCTCCAATGGGTACTGAACCAAAAGCTGGAGCAGAAATTTAGGTCTGATAGTATTTAGATAGCTGGAAATAGATACAGGACTTACGCCAAACAGCACGAAAGTAGGGATAATTCATGAATTACCCCTACGCAAGAATAAGGCTTTCAGTCGTATCTTGCGTAAGTCCTAAGATAAACAGATAAACACAGAGTAAACACTATGCTTGTTACTCTGTGTTTTTTATTTTGGTGATTGGGGCAGCTGCACCCTTACATCATAACGCCCTTTGCTTCTTATTTGCTAATTTTAATGGCTTTAAATTAGTCTTCATCTGTCCTGGGACTGGTTTAAATTTGGGGGATTTTTATTAGGATTCTACCTTTTTATAGTGTTCTCAGTAATTGATTATTTTATATTATAAAGACAAACATTTATAGTTTAATTTAAATATTTTGGATGGCAAATTCTATCATGTAGAGTTCATTACAAATGCTTCATAAGTAGTAGAAATTCCTTCTAATGTCGATGCTTACCTTAAGCATGATTATCAGTTACTCGATAGTGAATCTAAATTAGCCTTTTGGGTTGTAATACCCAAAAGATCTTCACCGATAATTGCAAATGTCAAGCAGGAATATATGCTGATGGCAAAATCAAGAAAGTTGGTGAATTTTCTCAACTCACTCAATCGGGATAAATTAGTATTCTTCCTGAACCAAGTGTTATAAACCTGGAGGTTTTTATGACTGCGACGAATGTTAACCCCATAGCACAGGCTGTATCCACTTTTAATAGGTTAGATGTAGATGATCAACTGGCAGTTCTGGGTTTACTCTATGCGGATATTGCCAACCAAATTCCTGCCAATGTAATAGATTTTTTGCCCACAGAAAAGGCTGCGAATTTGGTAGCACAAATTCAGCAGTTTTCTCCAGAAGAACAGCTGTATGCTTTGCGAGATATCTTGCCGTCCACTCGCAATGATCAAGATGAAGTCATGCTTGATCCACACCCTAGTAAAGCAATGGTAGAACTGAGTCGAGGCGGGACGACAATTCCTACTGGTGAATATGGTTCAATGAATACAGAAGCTAAGTTGGCTTTTTGGTATTTACTAGCAGAAAGATTGGGTACTACATTGATTGCTATACCCCAAGATTATCACCTTTCTGAGTCAGCGATAGAAGTGGGTAACTTCCTGAAATCATTAAATACTAATGATTTAGTATCTTTTATGAAAGGAGTGTTGTAAAAAGCAGTCTAGTGTCTTCTAGCTTGAGGAAAGGGTAAAGAATCTTGTGGTTCCTGATTGTACAATTTTATTTTGACACCAGTAGAGACGTTCCGACGGAACGTCTCTACTTTACATTTGTTGCCCAAAAGTTTGAGAATGATTTAGTATCTTTTATGAAAGGAGTGTTGTAAAAAGCAGTCTAGTGTCTTCTAGCTTGAGGAAAGGGTAAAGAATCTTGTGATTCCTGATTGTACAATTTTATTTTGACACCAGTAGAGACGTTCCGTCGGAACGTCTCTACTTTACATTTGTTGACCAAAAGTTTGAGAATGATTTAGTATCTTTTATGAAAGGAGTGTTGTAAAAAGCAGTCTAGTGTCTTCTAGCTTGAGGAAAAGGTAAAGAATCTTGTGATTCCTGATTGTACAATTTTATTTTGACACCAGTAGAGACGTTCCGTCGGAACGTCTCTACTTTACATTTGTTGACCAAAAGTTTGAGGTTGAATTTAGTATTGGCCTACTATTGCTTTCAGCTAAAACCCTCTGCTGCCATCCGAATACTAAAAAAGTACAACATAGTAAGCCCACCAAAAATCGAAGTTGCCAATTCTTCATGGTAAATAATCTAGTAGTTTTTATTGCTGAACAAGGTCAATACCCTGTCGGATTTTATAATTACTTTTTACGAGATAACGGATGGTGTTTATTTTTTGTAATTTAAGATTTTTGTATATAGCTGTAGCCAGGATAATTAGGACATGATTAGTCCTTGAAACCAAAGAATAACAAGGGTTTTACTCTTGCATGAGAGCAAGATTGCCTCTTGTCTTATGCTATAAATAGAAATGAAGATTTATGTAGTTTTTATTCAAAAATTATGATTTTACTAAAATTTTTAATTTAGCAAAATTTTTCTTCTCAAAACAAAGTTTTTTATTTTCTAAGTATACTTCCTAGATTAGAGACAATAATTAAAAGTGGATTTTGCGAATTTATACTGAAACATTTTCAGCTAATCCATCTGCTTATTGACTAGCTAAGTTGACACACAAAGTTAAATTTTACACAATCATGTCTATAATTCGCTCACCATTCAACTCTCAAAATACCTTGAGCAAATCCGTCTCTATACCTATCGAGGTGCTTGAGTCGATCTAATTTTAGTTTTTTGAAGTGATTGATACGAATTTTGCATTTTATTTATATTAGTAATACTTATAACTAGCCTGCTTAGGCTATTTAATCTATTTGTAATAAAATCACCTACTGCTCTTTCGCAAAATTAGAAGATCCACTACAATTAAGATACCATAAATTGAGGTATCTTAAATATGCCTAAACCTGAAATATACATCACTTTTAGACTAACCCAGCCAGAGAAAGATTTGCTCCGGGAGTATTGTGAACAAACGGGTAGAAATCAAACAGATGTGTTGCGAGAATTGATACGGGGATTAAAACGTCGAATCAAAAGAACAAATGAAGAGGTTTAAAAGCTGATTAATATTACTATATAATGATTGGTAAACCTTTCTGCTTTCACACATGGGATTGGTAACAATGCAAGTAGTTTTTAACTCTAATTTGAATTATCAATTTTTTAGTTTCTATTTTCCAACGGCTCACCCTGGCTAAACAATCAATTAACAATCAGGGTATACTATGAAGCAATGATAGTTACAACTAAAACGTAACATAATAAATTTCCTGTTCCAATTCAGCTTTCGTAAATTCTAAATCCTACTATAGCAAATAAAGTTATGTCAGCCCACAACCCAAATGCTGAAGAGACAATTGATTTGATGATTGGTGTTAACAACCAAGAAACATACCATGTACAAACAAACTCTTCACCTGTAGTTAGTCTGGCTACCAGAAAAGGAACTATTTCTCAGTTTCTTGCTCCCTTAACGCAAGATACTTTTAAAGAGGTGGTTCGGGAAGTTGAGCATAAATTACGGATTGTTAATGAAACCTTGTCAATGTTGGATTATCAAGGTTTTGAAACAATTCTCCAGGAAATGCTGCATTCGATTACTCTGAAAACAGGGGAATTACTAGGAGCAGATCGGACAACCATATTTTTGTTAGATGAAGAAAAGCAAGAACTCTGGTCTATTTTAGCTGAGGGGGAAGGTAAGCGGCCATTAGAAATTCGGATTCCTGCTGATAAAGGTATTGCAGGTGAAGTTGCGACTTTGAGGCAAGTAATCAATATTCCTTTTGATTTTTATAAGGATGGACGGTCGAAATTTGCTCAAGAACAAGACAAAAGAAATGGCTACCGTACCTACACAATGTTGGCTTTACCGCTATTAAATGAAAATGAAGAATTAGTAGCGGTAGTTCAATTATTAAATAAATTAAAATATCTACATAATCCCGATGATCCCCTGGCAGAACGCATTGATACCAAGGGGTTTACGAGTGCTGATGAAAAATTATTCCAGGATTTTGCTCCTTCAATTCGCCTGATTTTAGAATCGTCTCGATCCTTTTATATTGCCACCCAAAAACAACGGGCCGCAGCAGCTTTGATGAAAGCAATTAAGTCTCTTAGTCAAAGTAGTCTGGATTTAGAAGATACCCTAAAACGGGTAATGGACGAAGCGAAGGTATTGATGAATGCTGATCGCAGTACCCTGTGGTTAATAGATCATGATCGCCATGACTTATGGACAAAAATTACTCAAGATAATGGCACAACTAAAGAATTAAGAGTACCCTTAGGTAAAGGCTTTGCGGGGATAGTTGGTGTATCTGGGAAAACGTTAAATATTCCCTGTGATTTATATGAGCATCCAGATTCACAAACTGCTCAAAAAATGGATCAAGAAAATGGCTATCGCACTTGTAGTTTGTTGTGTATGCCAGTATTTAACAGTGATCAAGATTTGATTGGTGTCACGCAATTAGTTAATAAAAAGAAAGTAGGAGATTTTCCACCTTATAATCCTGACCTTTGGCCTCAACCTCCTGAATGCTTCCAAGCTAGTTTTGATAGCAATGATGAAATGTTTATGGAAGCTTTTAATATTCAAGCTGGGGTGGCTTTACAAAATGCCCAATTGTTTGCCAAAGTCAAACAACAAGAACAAATGCAGCGGGACATTTTGCGAAGTCTTTCTAATGGTGTAATTTCTTCCAATAAAGCTGGATATATTATCACCGCTAATGAAAGTGCTAAACGGTTGCTAGGGTATTCTCCAGAAGCACGTTTAGAAGGGCAACTGGTTAGTAATGTTGTCAATATCAAAGAGGGAGATTTTAGCAAGTGGTTTGCAGATGCTTTAGCGGCAAAGGATCTCAAAGATACCCAGCAATACTATCCAGATCGGACACTCCTCACTACAACCCAAGAACAGCACAGCGTTAATTTATCACTCAACACCATTGCTGATGCTGGGGACGACAATAAGGTGTGTGGCGCATTGGTGGTAATGGATGATATCAGCGATGAGAAGCGTCTGAAAAGCACTATGTACCGTTACATGACTCAGGAGTTGGCAGAAGAATTACTCAAATTAGATGATGCTAAACTAGGAGGCGATCGCAAAGAAGTTACTATTTTATTCTCAGATATTCGTGGCTATACCACTCTCACAGAAAATATGCAAGCTGAACAAGTAGTGGGTATGCTCAACGAATATTTTGAATCAATGGTAGAAGCCGTCTTTAAACATAAAGGCACTCTTGATAAATATATCGGTGATGCTATTATGGCTGTCTTTGGTTCTCCCCTACCCTTGGCAGAACACGCACGCATGGCAGTAGAAACTTCTCTAGAAATGCGCCATCGGTTAATCGAATTAAATGAACGTCGTGAAGCCGCTAATGAAGCAAGAATCAAAATTGGCATCGGCATTAATTCTGATATCGTCATTAGTGGCAATATCGGCTCTAGTAAGCGGATGGAATTTACTGCTATTGGTGATGGTGTTAACCTTGGTTCCCGATTAGAAAGTGTAAGTAAACAGTATGGTTGCGATATTATTATCAGCGACAATACATATAAATTCTGTCACGATAATATTTGGGCTAGGGAACTTGATTTCATTCGTGTCAAAGGCAGAAATGAGCCTGTATCCATCTATGAATTAATCGGGTTGCGTTCTGATCCCATTAGTGATACCAAGCAAGAATTAATAGAGCATTATCATAAAGGACGTGAATATTATCTCAAACGTCAGTTCGCACTTGCTCAAACTGAGTTTGTTAAAGCTTTAACTGCTGATAATAATGACAAAGCCTCTATGTTATATCTAGGTCGTTGTCAGCATTGGTTACAATCACCCCCATCAGATGTAACTTGGGATGATGGTGTTTGGACATTTAATGAAAAATAAGCTTTGTTGACTGGGATAAATGCCCCATCTGTATGGTGTGCTATGGCTTTTTGCCTGACGCACCATAGAAAAATTGATGAATTAATTAAATAAATAGCCCGATTACTTACCGAATTAATTTCCAAAATTTAGCCATACTAGACTTAATCTTACCTTTGATTAGCCTAAGTTTGGACTTTTTAATTGTTCTTAGCATTTTGTAATTAAACTTAAAATTTTAAGATAAATAACTTCAAAAATGATCTTAAAAATGTTGCATATAGTCTAGTTTGTAACAGTTAATTGCTATTTGTTGTCAAAGTCTTTCTTTGAGTTAGAAACTAGGAATACAACAAAGCAATTATTCTTATGAACGCTATTTCTAACTTTGAATTTAAACGGTCAACTTGGCAAACCGCCATGATGTTGACTTTGGGCTTTTGGCTCAGTGCCAGCCTGGTTTTAGATTGGGTAATTATGCCTAGTCTTTACGTTTCTGGCATGATGAATGAAACGAGTTTTACTACAGCAGGATATGCGATTTTTTGGAATTTTAATCGCTTAGAATTACTATCTGCGGCTGTAATCTTGACTGCTGTGCTGGCTATGGGTAAAGCTAAATCTAATTGGCGTTTGGGCAGTATATTTTTATCTTGCCTTCTGCTAACAGCAGCTTTATTAGACACTTATTTTTTAACCCCGCAAATGTGCGCTGTGGGAAGCAATTTAAGTTTATTTGCGGCCGCAAGTGCAGTTCCCGAAACCATGAATTTACTACATGGTAGTTATTTTCTACTGGAAGTATTGAAATTGGTAGCAGGGGGTATGCTTTTAAATTGGTGCTGGCGGGAAGCTTGAACTAGAGGAGCAGAGGAGCCGGGGAGAAATTACTTCTTCTTCTGACTCCTGATAGCACAGCGTGGCGTTAGCCATACTCCTAATCGGTTTCACTTTTAGGTAAAAGTAAACGGATAGCCAAAACAGCAAATCCCACAGCAGCCATCGCTTTTAAGATGCGAGTAGGAAACAATTCCGCTACTGCTCCCCCGGCTAATGCGCCTAACAAACTCGTTAATACTAACGCTCCTGCTGTACCAAAAAAAACAGCCTTTCGAGATTGACCCTGACCAGAAAGAGCGATCGCTGCTAACTGACTTTTGTCACCTAATTCGGAAAGAAAAACTGTCACAAAGCTCAACCCTAAAAGATTCCAGTCCATTTTATTTATGCGACTAATGACTAATGACCAATAATTACATCCCAAAACAGCATTACAGAAATCAACAGCAACATTACCCCTGCTGATTTTTCTACAGTTTTGGGACTAAGTTTACTCGCTATAAAGCCACCAAGCAGCACACCTAATAAACTGGTAGTGACTAATGCCGTTCCCGAACCCAAGAATACTACCCAAGGTGCATGAGATTCCGCACTCATTAACAACGTAGATAGTTGAGTTTTATCACCAATTTCCGCCAGAAAGATGGTGATGAAGGTAGTCCCAAATACCATAAATAGGGATTCTTGCGGTTTGCGATTCTCCTTAACTAGAGGCTGAAGTGAATAGCTTTCAGTTTCCGATAGCTGAGAAATGGCAACAGGTGCAGTATCAAGTTTCACAAGTGTTAGTTTTGTCTCTAAGTTGTTTTCATATTCTTTTCATTTTCTCATAATGTTGTCATAAATGGCAACAAGATTTCTCAAAAACCCACAGCTTGATCAAAACGGATAATTTCCAAACTGCGATCGCCGTAAACACACTCTATTTGCTGACGACAGCAGTCAATAGCAAAATCGTTTAATTCTTCCGGTTCAATCCCAAACATATCTTGAAACGTCTCTGCTTCCACCCGACAGAAACGCGGACGACTAGCATAGATACTACATTCTTTTGTTTGGTGGTCAAAATTCACACACCATCCATCCTCACCTACCATACTCAGGTAAAGTCCCAATTCCTCTGGTGAAAGATAATCTTCTAAGTCGGGACGATCAGTAGGATCAAGATGACAGCACGCTCCACACTGCTTTATACATTGCCAAGTAGCCATAATTTACATCTGGGAATAGGGGACTCTTTACTGGGGACTGGGTAAAAGGCAAGAGCTTATCCTCCCCATCTCACCTAGTTTTACATTTTTATGTATTTTTCTATAATTTTGTTAAGTAACTTAAAACTCGTTGCCCCTATCCAGATATGATCTATTGCGGGCTTTGCACTTGAGTTATTTAATTTTTTAAAACCTTTTGGAGGAAAAATGGAAGCTTTAGCCAATATTAATTGGGAAGTTGTGTTTCAATTAACCTGTGTAGCATTGATTGTACTTGCAGGACCAGCAGTAATTTTTGTACTCGCGTTTCGTAACGGCAACCTGTAAAGTGGGTAATTGGTAATGGGTGATGGGTAATGGGTATAGTTTTTGCCAATTATCAATCACCAATTACCCATTTGTGACAGGTTCCAGTATTCCTGCCACTTTTCCCTTTACCCCATTTGTTTCTGCATCTCGCTGTTTAAACTCATCCAATAATCTAAAAAATATTCAAATCCCGCTTTTTCATCTTAACAATAAAGCATAATTATTTTTGCTCAAGAAGTCACATTTGTGATTCTTAACTAAATGAAAGTTCATATCCCCGAATTATTCTAAAATTCGGGGATATTGTGATCGCTAATTAATTAAACAAGAAATTAGCACCAAACAGGTTGACATTCACGTCAGCACTAGTAAGCCCAGATGTACCTGATAAAGTAGCTAATAACGCACCAGTTCCAAAACCTGTATTATCAGCAATACCATCTCCGACTCGCAGTTGTGTACTTATACCTGATGTTAACACATCAATATTAATGATACCTTCCACAGTAATAGAATCAAAATCCAGTTGATAATCGGTAATGGTGTTTGCACTAGCAGGAATTTCTCCTGTAGTAATCCAGAATTTGTCCGCACCAGCACCACCGGCTATCAGGTTTTCACCACCGGATTGAACGAAGAAGGTGTCATCACCATCACCACCCAAAGCGCGATCGCCTGTACCAAGGAAGAAAATATCATTACCTGCCCCACCAGACATCCGGTTTTCACCTTGACCATCGGTAGCGTCAAAGACATCATTTCCTGAACCACCAAAGGCACGATCACTTTGACTAACGTAAATCCTATCATTTCCCGAACCCAGAGAAACACGGCTGTTCTCAGGTTGACCGCTGAAAGCCAAATCAACCTCATCAGCACCAGCACCTGTAAAGAGGATTTGATTTGGTGCAGAGATAATGAGATCATCACCGTTTGAACCAAATGTAATAGTAGGACTGGGAGGTTGGATACTGGATAGCATCAGAGTATAATCGCCCTCACTTCCAGCCGCAGCACCACTACCAGTAATTGGGTCATAGTTGCCGGCATCAGGACTATAACCATTTACCCCAATATAATACTCGTTGCCATTCGTAACTTGTACTTCTAAATAACTGCCCAGAGTCTCATCATTTTCATCGTCGTTGAAGGCAATTTCATTACCATCAGCATCAAAGAAACGCAAGAAAGTGTCAGCACTAAATGGTTGGGAAGTATTGGTGCTAATTCCAACTTTACCACTGAAATTGGCAACGAAGCGGTAAATATCAATGTCACTAGCTCCAATCACAAAGTCGTTATCGCTGCCAATATTGGCAAAAACTGGTGAGTCAATAGTTACTGGTTGGTTCTGAACCAGGGAATAATTAATAGCATCATTTGATAATGTGCCGATAACTTCATTGGTGGATAGTAAGCGACTGTTGAAAATGTACTCACCTGTGTCCCCTGGTGAACCACTGCCAAGCATGAAGGGATCAAAATTGCTGTTACCGTATCCTGAAACAGCGACAAAGTAATCTGTATTAGCTGTAATTTGGTATAACAGCACAGGGTCTACACCGTTCGTATCATCATTTTCAGCTAGTAAATTACCCTGGGCATCAAAGATGGAAAGAACCGTATCAACTGGAGTTGTAATCTCAGTATTTTCGTAGGAATCAATGTCAATTTCTAAAATTCCAGCAGTAGCAGAACGAATTTTTACAAAGTCTATATCGAGGTCGCCGACTTGGAAAGACTCACCCGTTTGCGGGTCGGTATCATCGCCAATAATCCCTGGTTGACCTGTTATAGGCAGAGAAATATCAGAGACCGCTTGAGCAATACTGCCATTGCGATCATTATTAGCAAAACGCACAATCAAATCATACAAACCGCCAGTTCCAGCAGTAGAGCGGTTACTCAAGTCTTGGGTATTGTAATCCTGATTAGCAAAATCAGATACTCCAATGTAGTAAACTTCTCCTCTGTTGACACCTCCGGCAATAAAGCTATCTGTAGTGTGTCCATTAAAGACGGCTCTATCAGTAGGATGTTCAAACACTAAACCAGGATACAGTTGATCAGTGAACTCTGTATCTGCATTAGCATCAAAAGATAAGTCATCATTGCTAATAACGGGTTCACCATCTTCCAATAAGACTTGATTACCATCCTCATCAAACACCCGCAGGTAAGAATTTACATACTCTGTCTCAAAGGGGGTGTCAATATCAATGTAGAGCGTCCCATTATCAGGAACAATCACCCTGAATAAATCTACATCTCCAGTCCCTACAAACTGATCATAGTCAGTACCAATGAAGCCTTCTTTTAAATCAAAAGGATCTACATCTGTTCCCAGACTGATATCCACTGCATTTGCCAGCAAGCCATTCAAATCTGTGTTGGTGAGGCCAAACTGAAGGGAATAATTGCCTGTTGCTGCTGTTACACCACTACTGGCTACATTGGGGTCGTAATTTCGGTTGTTGTTGCCACTAACTCCTGCATAGTAAATGCCAGGATTTAGGGAAACTTCCAAACGAGAAAAATCTCCTATACCCCCGTTATCATCAAAAGCTAGTTCAGTTCCTGATGAATTAAACAGTCGCAGCAACGTATCAAAATCATTGGCATTATTAGGATGAGAACCTACTTGAATATTTACAGTTCCCGCAACAGCGACTTCAAAGCGGAATATGTCTACATCTTTATTGCCAACTTGAGTTGTTCCAGCATCTGTCCCAATAGACTCAAGGATCACATCCACAGGAGAGCCATCTATGGTCGTTGGTACAAGGTAAGCCCCGGCAATCGTTCCGTTGGGATCTCCCGCTCCACCACCAGGGGGTGGAGGTGCAATTTGCTGAGATCGCTGTTTAATTTCCGTAATTGCTTTATAAATGTTCAGACGACGATAGGAAGTATTAGTGTTAGTAACATTATCGTTTTCGTCATCACCATCAAAAATCACATCCCCTGTGGAGCGCATAATCGCCACAATTTCAGCCGGAGATAAAAGGCGACCACTGAACTGACGAGCCGCTTCTTGCATTAAAGCAACAGCACCAGCAACATGAGGAGATGCCATGCTAGTTCCTGGCCATTGCTCAAATCCTCCCTTTGGCACAGCACTTTTGATCATCGCTCCTGGAGCAAAGAGTGTGTCATAGGTGTCATTGGGATCATCAAGACGCTGGCTAAATACGGTAATACGGTCAGCACCAGGATTTTGTTGTGCGGCTTCACCACCTCCTGGAACATACCTTCCTAGAGATTGATCGTCCTGCCAAATTGCACCAACATTGATAGTGCTGGATATGCCTGGAAATGCTACACCAGGGATCTGTTTTTTAGCATAATCATTCCCAGCAGCACTAACAATAGTCACTCCTACATCTTCTAGTCTGTTGATAATGTCGTTTATCTCAGTGAGAATACCACCTTGAGATTCGACTTGAGAGTTATTTATCCGAAAGCTTCCTTCTCCTAAAGACATATTCACCGCAATAATATTGTATTCATTGCGGTTGTCTAGAACCCATTGGAGAACATTTCTCAAGCTAATCCAAGGACCTATACCACGCAAGCCAATTAGACCAACATCAGGTGCAACCCCAATATTTGGATCTCTAGCACCCACTGTCCCCGCTACGTGAGTTCCATGAGATTTGGAGTCTTTTGATTCACTTGCGGTAGTGATAATGGGGGGGGTGTTACCACCATCAACAAAATCAGCGAATAATTTAAAATTCGGGCTAATTTGGGGATGACTGCCATCCAACCCTGTATCTATTACCGCTACTGTAAAACCGCTACCATCAATACCAGCAAATTGTGGATCGTTGCGTAGCTGAGTTAGTCCAATTAAATCAAATGCTGGGTTAGCTCCTACAGATGTACTCATAATTTCCCTAAGTGATGTCGTGAAAATACTTTCACAGGAATTACGCAGGTTTCACTCCAAGAGGAGTTTAATATGAAACTTGCATAAGTCTTGCTAAATATATACACATACCATTTTTTGTATAAATTCACTCAGTAAAATTATTAACTTATCATTATTTTTTTCTTTGGTTGAATTATTGAATTATTGATTTATTTATTTTATGTTACAAACTATAGACTATTACACAAGGTAATACTGTTCGGTTAACGAGATTTAAACCTTTTCGATCCCCCTTACTTCCCCTTCAAAAGGGGGAAATATGACCATTCCTAGCCCTCCTTGTCAAGGGGAGGATCAAAACCTTAACCGAAAAGTATTGTTACACAAGGCACTTTGGACATTTCAAGATTTGAGATTAGCGATCACTTCGCCCAAGGGAGACATCAACTGTCAACCTTCATATTGGTATAAATAAACTCGTTAATGGTATATATAAATCAGATAGGGTAGCATTCAGCAAGACCTAATTACTTATCACTAACAAAGCCTGAATAGCAGCTTGAATAATGCCATCATATTGAGGTAGAGATAAATCAACGTGTTTGGCATCTTCACGACTTATACCTAACAAACCAAGTTTATTTTCTGGTTGCATGACTAAAACTTTACCTTCACTATTTTTAATTCTTAATTCTGCACCTACACCATTTTGATAAATTCCACAGGTGTATGGACGCTGTTTGTATTCAAAGGTGGTACGTTTAAATGGGTTTGGTGTGGTAAATAATTTTTCCACCTGTTGAGGAAGTCTGACACCGACTAACTCCATTTCAATGTTATTATTACCATTAAAGTTATTTTCCCGGAGTTTGTAAGCAATATCGACTCGTGATGGTAGGGGGAAATAATCACGCCAACGCCAAGCTATAGCTTTAATTTCATATTTTTGATTATCTATAGTTTGGGCTAGAGTTAATTTAATGTGACCTTTACCAACAATTTGCTGTTGAATGACTTGCGCGTTAGCAGTCCAGAATATCGGATCGGGGTTGTCAATACCGCAAGGATGGAGAACATTTAACTGTTGATATAAATCTTGATTGATTTGATTTATATTTGCTTGAGCATCAATTTTTAGTAGGGGTTTGAGGTGTTGAAGTTGTAAACACTGATTTGCAAACTCAGATAAACGCGATCGCAAAGCTAGTAAATTATCTGCTGGTAAAGAAAATCCTCCTGCGGCTTTATGTCCTCCGTATTTACCGAGCAAATCATCAGCATATTCTAAAGCTTCAAAAACGTGAAATTCAGGTATTCCCCGCGCAGAACCGCGAATAATGCCTTCATTTTCATAAGTGCCAATAAACACAGGAACGCCATAACGTTCTACCAAACGAGAAGCGACAATACCAATGACACCATGATGCCAATTATCTTTGATAACGACTAGAACGCGGTCTTTGTGGAGATAATTTACATATAAATCTTCAACGAGTGCGATCGCTTCCTGTTCAATTTCCTCGCACATTTTTTGACGTTCAGCGTTAATTTGTTCACACTGCATTGCTCTTTCTAAAGCAATTCCCACATCATCCGTTGTTAACAATTCTATCACTGTTTGCGGGTTGCCAATTCTCCCGATGGCATTAATTCTCGGTCCTAAACGAAAACCAATATCTTCCGGTTTTAAAGATTTAGAATTTTTGCTTCCCTCTGCTCCTCTGCTCCCCTGCTCCCCTGCTTCTGTTGCTTGAACTCCAGCGACTTGAATTAAAGCTTGAACACCTGGTAAAGTTGATTTAGGTAATAACTTTAAACCCCGTTTTACCCAACGACGATTTACACCAGTTAAAGGAGCTAAATCGGCAATAGTTCCTAATGTAAATAAAGCTAACATTGGCTGAACTAAACCTTTCAATTCTCCCAATTGTTGAGCTAAAGATACTGCTAAAATATAAGCCACACCCACACCAGCAACACCCCGATAAGGTGAAGATTCAGCTATTAGTTTGGGGTTAAGAATTGCATTAGCTGGGGGTAATTTTTGGGGGATGTCATGATGATCGGTGATAATAACTTTTAAACCTAATTCTCTCGCTCTAGCGATAGGTTCAAAAGCAGAAATACCATTATCTACAGTCAGAATTAAACCTATACCTTCGCTGTGAAATTCTTCCACAATGCGTTTATTAATTCCATAACCTTCGTGCATTCGACTGGGGATAGCATAATCAACATTTGCACCCAAAGCGCGGAGACTTCTTAATAATAATGCAGTGCTAGTCATTCCATCTGCGTCGTAGTCACCACAGATAGCAATTTTCTCTTGATTTGCGATCGCATTTTCCAATAATTCTACACTTACTGCTAAATCTGGAAAATCTTCTAGGGGAGAAGGTAAATTTAAAGTTTCTGGACTTATAAATTTTTGTGCTGCTTCTGGTGTTTCCATCCCCCGATTAATCAACAACTGGCTGATAATAGGGGATAGATTAGTTAAATTTGCCAGTTTCTGAGCTAATTCAGCATTATCTGGCGCAATTTGCCAACGTTGATTAGGTAAACGTTTGGGGGGTTTGTCATTAGTCATTGGTGATTGGGTGATTAATTAATTTCATCTGTCACTTACTATAAAATAAAAATACATCAAGCTGAGGTAAATTTTATGGCAACCCAAATCAGTGAAAAAAAATCTTCTACTGAAATGGTGATCACTTGGGAAGCCTTACCCGATGATTTTCAGTTAGAGGATGAACCGGTGGAAAATACAGGACAGCCAATTTTAGCAGGTGCATTGCGAGAAAGTTTAGAAATTGTGGGTTTTATTCAACCCCAGATGTTAATAGCTTCTAATTTTGGTTTATGTGCCACATTAAACGGTCAGTTTATTGCTAAAGCACCTGATTGGTTGTTTGTACCTTCAGTTAAAGAAATTGTACCAGAACGCAAAAGTTATACACCTAATTTACAAGGGGATATTCCCGCTATAGTCATAGAATTTTTATCTGATACTGAAGGTGGGGAATATTCAATTAAACCTACATATCCCCCAGGAAAATGGTTTTTTTATGAGCGAATTTTGCAAGTTCCTATTTATGTAATTTTTGATCCCAACGGAGGTTTATTAGAATTTTATCAATTAGAAAATGGGCGCTATGAATTAAAACAACCCAATGAAAATGGACTACATTGGATTAATTCAATGGGTTTATTTTTAGGAACTTGGCAAGGGGAAAAGGAAGGTAGAAATGGTTATTGGTTAAGGTGGTGGGATGAAGCCAGTAATTTATTACCTTGGTCTGTAGAATTGATTTCTCAAGAACGTCAAAGGGCGGAACAAGAACGACAAGAAAAAGAACGACTGAGAGAGTATTTAATATCTCAAGGTATAGATCCTGATAACTTACCATAAATCAATGATTTAGATCCATGATTGAAGAAGTCGGGGATTTTGTTGGGTTTCATTTTATTCAACCCAACCTACAAATATCTAGAAATGACTAAAATACATTCACCTTACCATCATTGAGAATATAAAGAGAGCGATAACCTGGAAACTGATTACTAGGACGCAGTTCTAAACGCAGAGTACCAAAATTAGGTTTAGAAACATTCGCTTGTAAAGACCTACCAGTATCATCCCAAAACAAAAGAGAAAAATTTGGTTCTGTTGCACTTTCCATATCTACACTATATTCCTTGCCTGGTTCTAGAGAAATACGCCGCATTTCTGGTAATTTCTCCAGTTTTAATACTCTAGGTGTGCGGTTTACAACTTGTACACGAATATATTGACCAGGTGTAAACTGAAGTGGACGCGGACCACAGTTAGAAGCACAAGTCCCAGCTAATGTTACTTGATAATTATTAGTTGGTGTTAATAATAAAGCTGTAGCAATCAACGTTGCTGATATTAACTTCGACATAATACACTCCTGATATAGTGTTTGGTTAAAGATTTATCTTTAGGGGAGCAGGGGAGCATGGGTGCATGGGTGCATGGGTGCATGGGTGCAGGGGTGCAGGGGTGCAGGGGTGCAGGGGTGCAGGGGAGAATAATGTATTATTTCTTCACTTTTACCTTTTACCTTTTACCTTTTGCCACTGACTACTGACGTTACAAATAATATCTGACAGTAGTTATAACTCGACTTTTCTTAGCTCGTAAAGCATTCTTTAAAAATAAAGTCGTTTGGTTGTGCAGAATGCCATCCCACCAATTGCGGGTGACAAAAGCGGGAATAATGATAGTTGTGAAAACATCTGGATGACGCTCTTCAAATTGACTGACAAAATTAACGATTGGTTCAATCACAGAACGATAAGGAGAGTCGATAATGTGCAAAGGAATATCTGCTTCTAGATTTCGCCATTTTTCTTGCAGTTTGTCTCGGTCTGTTGCACCCATATCTACGTGAACGGCGACAATTTCATCTGCAATTGTGCGAGCATAGTCTAAAGCTTCTACCGTTCCTCGGTTGAGTTGTCCGACTACAACCACAGCAGGATGAGTGATAACTTCTGGTTTCGGTCTAGGGATGTAACTGCGGGGGGCTATGCCCTGAATACTGAGACGTTGGGCTACATATTGATAATGACGATGAATGGCAGCAAATAAACTCACTACCACAGGAATTGCTATTACCACTAACCAAGCACCTAATAGGAACTTAGTAGAAATAATCACTAACAGGACTACAAATGTAGCGATCGCTCCTAAACCATTCATCACTGCACTTGCACGCCAACTACCCGTTTGTTCATTAAACCAGTGGCGTACCATACCCGCTTGGGAGAGAGTAAAGGATGTAAATACACCAACTGCATAGAGAGGGATAACGGCGTTAACTTGTCCTTTAAAGATAATTACTAAAATCCCAGCACAGACACTGAGGAGGACAATACCATTAGAGTAGACCAAGCGATCGCCCAATAATGATAACTGGCGTGGTAAAAATCCATCTCGTGCCAAAAAGTAACACAGTCTGGGGAAATCTGCATAGCTGGTATTAGCCGCTAACAGCAAAACCAACAAAGTGACAATTTGCACAAAATAGTAAACTAGACCAGTCCCTAAAATTTGTCTCCCCAACAGAGAAACCACAGTTTGTCCTTCTTCGGGAACAATATGATAAATGTTTGCTAAGTAACTTATACCTACAAACATTAACCCTAAAATTATCCCCAAATATAACAAAGTCAGGCGAGCATTTTTCCATTCTGGAGGTTTAAAAGCTAACACCCCATCAGATATTGCTTCTACTCCCGTCAATGCTGTACATCCAGCCGCAAAGGCTCGTAAAATGAAAAACAAACTCAATCCTTCAGTCACAGGAATTGATGGATATTCTGTAATAACTTGCCCAGTGTAATATTTAAACAAACCAATGCCAATCAGCAGAAAAATACTAGCAATAAAGGCATAGGTAGGAATCATGAATATTTGGCCTGATTCCTTCACACCTCTGAGATTTGCCAGCATTAACAAAAAGATAAAAAGCAAACACAAAAGCACTGTGTGAGATTGCAGAGCCGGAATTGCTGATGTCAAAGCGGCTGTACCAGCAGATATACTGACAGTTACAGTCAAAATATAGTCAATCATCAACGAACCACCAGCCACCAGACCTGGATACAAACCCAGATTTTCCCTAGCGACAATGTACGACCCACCACCTTGAGGATAAGCCCGAATAGTTTGGCGATAGGAAAGTACAACTATTGCCAGTAGTGCGATAATTGCGATAGCGATCGGCACAGACAAACCCAGCGCACCACTTCCTGCTGCTACTAAAACCAGTAAAATCTCCTCAGTCGCATACGCAACAGAAGAGAGTGCATCAGAAGAAAGAACCGCCAAAGCAGCAGCGTTACTTAATCGCTCTTCGCTATGGGCGCTAGTTGGTAGGGATTTACCGAGAAAAAATTGCTTAAACTGGGGATAGAAGGACATAAAAAGTCCACCTGACAAATGTTTTTATTCCTACTCAGTTAAATAAAGATTAACCCAAACCTGAGTCTATGGAATATAGCAATTTTGGCAGATTATTTACAATGCTAACCGTTAAATTTCCAATTAATCTATCTAACTAATTATCTGCGTTTATCTGCGTTTATCTGCGGTTAAAGATGATTTTTTGGGAATTTTGCCAGATGTCTAGATATTTTCTACAACAGACTCTAACCAAATTTCTCCATCATCGCCTAATAAGTTTTGTGCAGCTTCCAACATAGATGCAGCGATATCTTTTAAATCTTCCCGATTATTTAAATAGGTTTTTAAGGCTTCCATCGGGTCAATACTGCTACTGGCGCTTAATTCAGGAATACGGGGTTTAGCTAACTGACTAACTAATTCTGGTTGAATAGTGTAAGTATGGGCTGCACTTAAAGCACTATGGACAGATGAATTATCAATTAAATCTAGCTGTTCAGAACGCAGTTTGTAAATGAGCCGGACTACGGTATCTTGAAGATCATATTTTGCGATCGCTTTAAATAATACTGCTTGCGGATCATCACTTTTAGATAAATCTACCTCAATCGTGCGGAAAGTGCGAACAGGTAAAGAGCAAAATTCCCACTCCACCTTCCCCCGTTCTACTTCCACCATCACATAACCCTTATCTTCTTTCTCTTCACTAAAATCCACCCGTTCAATACTACCCGGATAAATAACCGGTGGGTCATTGGATTTATTTAAATTCTGGTGACAGTGAACGTGACCCAAAGCCACATAATCAAAACAAGGCCGCGTCAGTAAAGATAACGGCAAAGTAAAACCCTTACCCACAGCTAATAAACGTTCCGCACCCAACATAGCGTTATCAGCCATCAAATGTGCCAAAAGCACTGTAGGTACATCCGGGTCAAGTTTTCTAATTTCCCCTTCTAAAACCACTTCTAACTTTTCCGTTAACATTTGATTAACTTCAGCCATAGATAAACCCGCAGTTTCTTTGCGAGTCATCAAAGCCGAACGAGTCAACCAAGGAAGTGTAATTATTTGCACCATTCCGCTACGAGTTTGGATGTGGTGAGTTGTCAACTTATCACCGACCACAAACCCCGGTACACCTAAAGTCCGGTAAATATTTAAACTCGCACCGCCCACACCTTGGGAATGTAAGTCATGATTTCCAACTAACAAAACCGTAGGAATATCAGCATCTACGAGACGGCGAAATTGACTAGCAAAGGCTTCTTGTACGTAGGGTGGGGGTGTAGCATCAGGGAAGGCATCACCGCCAAATATCACCATATCTACTGGTTCTGATAAGGCGCGATCAATACACAAAGATAGAGTATTGACAAAATCTTCTAATCGTGTATTTAAGCCGGTAGCGGGGTTAATGCGGCCGTGGGAGAAACCGCTTCCTATGTGGATATCTGAAAGGTGTAGGATTTTGATCATGTTGGTGAGTTTGATTTTTTTAAATGAACCACGTTCTGCGTTCGCGTAGCGGTGCGTAGCACTCAGCAGTTCCCGCAGGGTAGACACGAAGATAAGAGAGTTTAAGAGATATTTTCCATAGGTCTTATAATAACGAACCACAGAGGCACAGAGGACACGGAGGAAAGAGGTTTTAATTTTTATCTGTGTTTATCTACGTTCGATTTTTTTGGGGCATATGTTACAATTATTTACATATTTAAGCATATAAGCATACATCTACGAAGGACACAGAGAAAAATGGATTTTTTTAACCAAGAGATAGAATTAAAAGTCTGAATTAGGACACCCTTCGGGAAGTCAAAAGTCAAAAGTCAGAATTTTTTTGTCTGAATCAGGATAACCAGGATTAAAGGATTTACAGGATGGTAATTTTTAGATGCTTTAAATAATTCAAAACCAATCATTCAAAAGCATCCTGAAAAATCCCCAACTTCCCAACAAACAATCATCCAATCACATCCTGAAAATTCTCAAATCCTGGACATCCTGATTCAGACAATTCTTTCTTTACATCTTTGCTTCTTAGCGTCTTTGCGCGAAACTTAAATCTCAAAAATCCCCACAACTAATTTATCAACAACATCCTGAAAATCCTCAAATCCTGGACATCCTGATTCAGACAAATTAAAATATTAGTAAACCACAGATAAAATCAATATCCTGATTCAGACAAAATACATAAATTAAGGTGCGTTACGCTGTCGCTAACACACCCTACTCTGACAACTAACTAAATGTGAATACCACACTCAGTTTTTTCGCTTCCTCTCCAACGTCCTGCGCGTTCGTCTTCACCGTCAGCTACTTTGGTGGTAATAGGTTCGTCACCAATGCTAGGATAACCTTGGTCATGGAGAGGATTGTAAATTACTTTATGTTCAGCTACATAAGCCCAGCTATCTTTGCGGGTCCAAGCTGCAATGGGATTTACTTTCAATCTTCCCAGATTATCTAATTCAAATATAGGCATATTCGCACGGGTAATAGCTTGGTCACGACGACGGCCTGTAATCCAAGCGACGGTTTTTAATTCGTCTAAACCCCGTAACAGTGGTTCAATTTTTGTAATTTGGTGGAATTCAGCAATATTTTTATCCCACAGTGCTTCACCAAACTTAGCAGCAAAGGCTTCGCGGGTATCTACATCTGGAGTTTTATAAGTTTGTAAATCTAGGTTGTAGATGTCTTTAGCTTTAGCAACTAGTTCCAAGGTTTGGGGGAAGTGATACAAGGTATCGAGAAAGATAACAGGAACTGGATGCTTGAGTTCAGTATAGAGAATATGAGTAATTACCAAGTCATCGACGTTAAAGGCGCTAGTTTGTACCAGTCCTGTGGGGATGTTCTCGATAGACCATGCTAGGATTTGTTTAGGAGTGGCGGTTTCAAATTGCTGATTTAAACGATCTAAGTCAAAAGCGGTGGAAACTGTCATGATGATTCTCTAAATAGATACTTTTACCTTAATTAAGATTTATCGTACCTTATAAAGACACCTATTCCCGTCGATAATTAGGTAATTATGATGTACGGGTATCTCTACACGCAGATTATAGTAGTTATTTTCTGAGGCATAGTATAAAAATACTCAAATGTAGTTACGTAAAATCAGATTCCTGACTTCTTCCCTAATTATATCCCCGACTTCTTGAAGAAGTCGGGGATATTTATTTAGTTAGTATCTAGGGTCTAATAAGGCCACTTCCAATCGCGAATTTCTGGCATATCTTCGCCATGTTTCTCAATGTAATGCTTATGTTCAATCAATGTATCTTGTAATTTTTGTTTCACATAAGCAGCTTTAGAACCTAATTTGGGTACACGGTCAATTACATCCATGACTAAATGGAATCTATCTAAATCATTCATCACCACCATGTCAAAAGGTGTAGTTGTTGTTCCTTCTTCTTTATAACCACGAACATGAAGATTTTTGTGGTTAGTATGACGATATGTAAGGCGATGAATTAACCAAGGATAACCATGAAAAGCAAAGATAATTGGTTTATCAGTTGTGAAAATTGTATCAAAATCTTTGCTGCTTAAACCGTGGGGATGTTCACTTTGTGGTTGTAGTTTCATCAAATTAACTACGTTCACTACCCGCACTTTTAAATCTGGGAAATGCTGACGCAAAATATCCACTGCTGCTAAGGTTTCCAAAGTAGGAATATCCCCAGCGCAAGCCATAACTACATCAGGTTCCCCATCCATGTCACTGCTGGCCCATTCCCAAATACCTAAACCTTTGGTACAGTGTTTAATGGCTGCATCCATGTCTAAATATTGTAATGCTGGTTGTTTCCCAGCTACTATCACATTGACATAATGACGGCTTCTTAAACAGTGGTCGGTAACTGATAACAAAGTGTTAGCATCGGGGGGAAGATAGACGCGAATAATTTCTGATTTTTTGTTCATGACATGATCAATAAAACCAGGATCTTGGTGAGAAAAACCGTTATGATCTTGTCGCCAAACGTGGGAAGTTAGCAGATAATTTAAGGAAGAAATTGGTCTTCTCCAGGGAATTTCACGAGTCGTTTTTAACCATTTGGCGTGTTGGTTAAACATGGAATCAATGATATGAATAAATGCTTCATAACAAGAGAAGAAACCATGACGACCTGTAAGCAGATATCCTTCTAACCATCCTTGACAGTTGGTTTCACTCAGCATTTCCATGACCCGACCATTAGGTGATAAATGGTCATCTTCGGGGAGAGTTTCCGCCACCCAAGTGCGGTCAGTAACTTCTAATACTGGATCTAGGCGGTTGGATGCGGTTTCATCAGGACCGAAAACGCGGAAGTTACGGCTTTCCTCGTTCAGTTTCATGATATCCCGCAGGAACTTACCACTAACTTTAGTAGCTTCAGCGATCGCTTTACCAGGTTCGGGTACTTCTACAGCATAGTTGCAAAAATCAGGCATGATTAAATCACGCAGCAAAATTCCGCCGTTAGCGTGAGGGTTGTCTCCCATGCGACGCTGACCTTTAGGTGCGAGTTCTGCGAGTTCGGGAAGAAGCGTACCGTTTGCGTCAAAGAGTTCTTCGGGTTTGTAACTCTGCATCCAGGTTTCCAATAGTCGCAGATGTTCCGGTTTACCAGCTATATCACCAAAGGGGACTTGGTGCGATCGCCAATAATCTTCTGTTTTCTTCCCGTCTACTTCCTTGGGTCCTGTCCAACCTTTAGGAGTTCTCAAAATAATCATCGGCCATTGCGGGCGTTTTTTGAACCCATGCACCCGCGCTTCTCTTTGGATACCTTGAATTTCTTGAATGATTGTATCTAATGTTGCTGCCATTTGTTGGTGAACATCCGCAGGATCAGAACCTTCCACAAAGTAAGGTTTATAGCCATAGCCGATAAAGAGGCTTTCTAGTTCATCATGGGGCAACCGTGCTAATACTGTAGGATTGGCAATTTTATACCCATTCAAATGCAGAATTGGTAAAACTGCGCCATCGGTAACGGGGTTGAGGAATTTGTTAGAATGCCAACTAGTGGCTAAAGCGCCGGTTTCTGCTTCCCCATCACCAACAACTGCAGCAACAATTAAATCAGGGTTATCAAAAGCAGCACCATAAGCGTGAACTAAAGCATAGCCGAGTTCTCCCCCTTCGTGAATGGAACCAGGGGTTTCTGGGGCGACGTGGCTAGGAATACCCCCAGGGAAGGAGAACTGTTTAAAAAGTTTTTGCATCCCTCCAGCATCTCGGGTGATGTTGGGGTAATATTCGCTATAAGTTCCTTCTAAGTAGGTGTTGGCAACAAGTCCGGGTCCACCATGTCCGGGTCCAGCAATGTAAATTGTGCTGAGGTCGTATTTTTTAATGACGCGGTTGAGGTGGACGTAGATGAAGTTTAGTCCGGGTGTGGTTCCCCAGTGTCCTAAAAGTCGGGGTTTGACGTGTTCTTGTTTGAGGGGTTCTCTCAGTAGGGGGTTATCTAGTAGATATATTTGTCCGACTGAGAGATAGTTGGCTGCACGCCAATAAGCGTTTATTTTCTGTAATTCTGTGTCTGTTAAGGGTTTTGTTTGTGGAGTGCTTGCTAATGTCATTTTAAACTCCGGTAAGAGGTATTTGCACCAATGCTGTCAATGTATTGGTTTGCTGTTTCTGTGTCATCTTACCTGTGATTAATTTTTCTGGGAAGAAGTTAAATATTTTTTTTATCTCACGCAGAGACGCAGAGGTGCAGAGGAGGAGTTAAGTGTTTAAACATCTTTAAAAAAGACAGCAGGAGAAACATGAAAGAATTTAGCTAGTTTTTCTATGTGATTTACTGTCATTTGTTCTTTTCCGCTGAGAACCTCAGATAAAACGGTTTCCTGTTCAAAAATGGGCATTAAATCTTTAGATTGTAAGTTCAATTCTTCCAGTAATACTTTTAATAATTCGATTCCATAAATATCTGCCACAGGATAATGATGTTCTTCATATTCAGCTACTACTAATCCTAATAAATGCAGATAATCTCGTTCGTCAGGAGTTAAATTTTCTTGATCTAATAAAGAATCAATGATATTTTGAGTTATAGTTAATTCTTCCTCTGAAGTAATTTTGCGAGGAGGAAAAGCAGTAATCAATTCTAGATATGTTTTAGGTGTACCAAGGGTCTTGTTTCCAGTTTTGTTTGTCATATTCTGCATGGGTAAGGATATGGCGAATATAAACTTCTTGATATTGATAGTCCACTAAAGCAATTAATCGGTAATTGTTACCACTAATATTAAAAACGGTAAAATTTCCAACTGAATCAGCAGATGGGAATACTTGACGTAATTCAACGAAATTTTCCCATTTGGCTTTACTAATAATTTTATACCATGTTTCTAGATTTGATTCAGCTTTTGGATGTTGCTCCCAAAATTCTTTTAGTCTTTTTTTGCTGATAATGTGCATCACTGGAAATGATGAAAGCTAGGTTTTGAACTTAGTAATATACCATCTTGTGGGGTGGGCATCTTGCCCGCCCAATATCAATTAACTATTACCTCTGTCTACATATTGCCAGCGTGTCACACCATCTTCTGTTGAACTAACTAAAATATTGAACCATTCTAAACTTTCTAAATGGTCGGCTATGGTTTTCTTTTGTTTTGGTGCAATTTTGAATTGGGCTATAATTTGTTCTAAAGTCCATTGTCCATTATTGGTGCGTAATAAGTCGCGTATTGCTGCTAATTGTTCTTTGGATTTTTTCGGGAATGGTTTTTGTTCTGTGGGTATAATTGTGGTTTCTTGAGTTTCGGTTACACCTGCTATTGATAGTTGAGTTGTAATTTCATTAGGTGCTTGATATTCGGGACGCAACCAGCGAATTATCCCGTTACGTTCTTCTTCTGCACGTTCAGCATTAAGGGTAACTAATTTAGATAATATTTCTTCGTCGGTTAGGTTTTCTTCCCAGCCATAAGCAGCGAAAACAGCCGCATCTAATTCGTCATGAATTTGTTTGAGAATAGAAACTAAAGCTTTATCATTATAAGCTTTATCAGCATCGGTGAATTGTTGTCCAGCGCGGAGTTTTTCTAAGAGGTTATACATTCCGGTAATTGTGATTTCGGGATGTTGAGTTTGGACTTGTTTACGATGTGCGTCTAGTTTTTCTCCTAATTCTCTGATTTTCTGTTTTTGTTCTGGTGTTGGGTCTGGGAAGGGGAAGGGGTCGAAGCAACGGGTTTTATTATATCTTGGTCTATCTTCTAATGTTCCACCTGCTGCTAATGACCATATAACATGAATTTTACTGCATAAGATACCTAAATAATAAGCATCTTCAAGAGCTATAGCAATTAACATATTATCAGGTATAACATCATGATTTAAAAATATAAAAACACGATGTTTAGCTGTTTCAACAGTAATTATATAGCGTTGTAAATCATTTAATGCAGGTCTAAAATTAGCTCTGGCTTCACCATAAATCCACCAGTTTTCACGAGAGGCTTTACGATTATTCATATCCCTCTCTGGCTTAACCCTTTCATATATCCATTGATAAATTTTTGGATAGAGTTTTTGAACATTGTCAATAGATAAACTAAATAAGTCTATCGTGTACATTTCTCGACTTTTATCAGTAATATCTCGCCCATTAAGATATTTTCTAATAACACTTATCGAAGTTAAATTATTTTCCTGATAACCTAATTTTAAAGCTTGTTCTTTCGTCAACAGAAAACCAGAACCACGCATTTCCATTCCTCGGCTAGAGAGCCGTAAATTTGCTTGTAACTTTTCGCATATTCCTATATTTATTCCTGTAGTTATATTACTAAAAACAAAAGACACATTTTGCCATTCAATATCAATATTTTGTGCTGAATCTTCTGGCGTTTCTCCTGCACTTTCAGAAATCACATTTCCCAATTGAGCAATATTTGAACTTGGTGAATTTTCCAACTCAACCGCAGTCATAGCAATTCTAACTGCTGCACCTTCATCTGTCCAAGGGTGATCAGGAATAGCAAAAAATAACCGAATGGGATTTTTTTGATTTTGGTGAAATTCAATTACCTTTCTTTGTCTAACTTGACTAATACTATTAGTAGTAATAAACCCAAATCTCTTAACTTTTCCCTTCCTCACCAAATCTGCTGCCTTGTGCCACCAATACATGACATAATCAACAGTATCCGGCACATCTTTATAAACTTTTCTCAACGTTTCTGTATAACCGTCTCCTAATAAATCCCGCATTCTGGCATTACCAATAAAAGGCGGATTTGATATAATATAATCAGCGTCTGGCCATTCAGATGCAAAGGGATTTGTATAACTAAAAATAGTTATTTGGTCACTCGCATCTGGCACATCTTCCCCAGTTACAGGATGCTTGATAGTTTTTCCACCCCAACGAGTGCGCGTTTTCTTAGTTGTGGGGTCCATAGCTGGTTTTTTATCATCCCAAACTAACACCGCATCTCGATATTCAATGTTATTGAATTTCTGTAAAACTGGTTCTGGTGGTGAAGTGTTACCAAAGCGTTTAAAGTACCATTGTAAATAACCTATCCAGATAACTAACTCAGCAATACTAGCCGCCCTGGGGTTAACTTCAATCCCTAAAAATTGCGATGGGTTAACTTGTTCTTCAATTAAAATACTACTTTGATATTTACCACTAATATCCGCTATTCTTCTGATCACTTCGCTTTCTAGATTTTTGAGTAAATCTAAAGTCACATACAAAAAATTACCCGAACCACAAGCAGGATCTAAAATTTTAATTGTGCGGATTTTTTGCAGGAAATCATTAATTAAATCTACTGCTTTCTTTTTATTTGCTGCACTGGGTTCAAGTTGATCACCTTCAACTTTCAAAAGTTGATCAACTACAATTTCTGTTTCTAACCAGTCTTGACGCAAAGGTTCTAAAACCACCGGACGCACTAACCTTTCGACATACGCACGGGGAGTATAATGTGCGCCTAATTTACTGCGTTCTTTACTATCTAATGCCCTTTCTAATAAAGTTCCAAAAATAGCAGGTTCAACTTGACTCCAATCTTTTTCTGCTGCTGCAAGCAAAACCTCTAATTCTTCTTTTGGTAAATTAAAAGCTGTTGCATCAGCAAACAAACTACCATTAAATTTCAAGATAGCATCAAAACCAAAATTACCTCCTGTGTTCATGGTTTTCCATAAACTTTCAATTTCTGATTTAAACCTGTTGGGTTGAGGTATCCATCTTTCTTTTAAAGCTATAGTAAAAACTTCACCTTTGAGTAATTGTACATCCTCTGCAAACATAGTGAAAATACAACGCATCAAAAAATTAGCTACTTGTTGGGGTTCATATTTCTGTTTTTCTAACCAAGATGCTAATTTAGCTAAATCATCTGCAACTTCTCGCGTTACTTTAGCTCTAATTTTTTCTGGGTTGCGTTTTTGCGGGTCGGTAAATATATCAACAAATAAATCGAAAATTTCAGTTTTTAATAAATCATCAAGTTTAATTTTTTCTCCAGCCCCATAACCACCATATTCACCACTAAAACCCATCCACATTTCAAAGTGTGAACCGATATCACAGGTGATTAAAAATGGTGGTTTGACTGGTAAATGAAGTGCATAGGCTGTAGCTTGAATAAAGGCTTTTTGCATATATTTGTTATATGCAGTAGTTCCCCGTTTTGGGGTGCTACTTCCTGATTTTATGCTGCCTTGTTTTGCTTCTAATATAAAATGTCCTTGTTTATAAAAGTCAATCCGCCCCTGTTTGACTTCGCCACTGGTTTGGGGCATTTTCACATTTTTCTCTAAACAATAGGGATCGCCGTCAATACTACCCTGTGGGGGCGGCGTTTCTACTCCTAGTGCTGTACATAAATCTAAACAAAATGCGTCTTTGTTGGCGATTTCATTACCGCTAGAATTACGCCATTTGTTAATAAATATTTCGATTCTTTTTTTATCTGTTTCGTTCATATTTCGGCTGAAGGAATAAAAATCTAAGATATTCCAAATATAGCGTATAGTTTTTGGGCGGGCAAGATGCCCACCCCACAATATTTATTTCTAATTTTATTGGCAATTAACTGGTCTTGTATTTCCTTATTTCTACCTAATTTCATGTTTTTTATCAAAATCATGCTGATTATTATGAAATCTGAAGAATTACAAATTAACACATTACCAAAAAATGAAAAATGCAAATCGTTAAACGCAATATCGAATTAAGAGTTGATGATAGTTTAATGCGGGTTTATGTTGCATCTCCTAAACCAGAGGGTAAATATCCAGGAATTGTTTTTTACAGTGATATTTATCAATTAGGTGATGCCATAATTCGCTTAGTTAATTATTTAGCTGGTTTTGGTTATGTTGTTGCAGCACCGGAAATTTTTCACCGCATTGAACCTGTGGGTTCTGTAATTGAACCTAATGATCTTGGCAGAATGCGAGGTAATGATGATGCACGCAGAACATTAATTTCAGAATATGATGCTGATACTCGCGCTGTAATTGATTTTCTCAAACATGACAGTTCAGTTATTGCTGATAAAATCGGAACATTGGGTTTTTGTATTGGTGGACATTTAGCGTTTAGGGCTGCTTTTGAAAGTGAAATTGAAGCTGCTGTTTGTTGTTATCCTACAGGTATTCCTAGCGGTAAATTAGGTAAAGGTGTGGCGGATACTATTCACAGAGTTAATGAAATTAAAGAAGAAATGTTGTTAATTTTTGGTACTCAAGATCCGCATATTTCTGAACATGATCGACATACTATAATTAATGCTTTAGAAAATGCTAAAGTACCTCATCAATTTTTCTGTTATGAAGCGGAACATACTTTTATGAGGGATGACGGTTATCGTTTTGATGCTGTTGCTGCTACTTCAGCTTGGGAACAAATAATTGCTTTTTTGGAACGGAAGTTTAAAAGGTAATTATCAATATAAATCATAAATATAGATTCCCCAATTTCTTTAAGAAGTTGGGAATCTGTTTGTTCGGTTATGATCATATTTGTTAAACTAAGATATAGGAAAGCTTAATAAAAGCCAATCATAAAAGCCAATCATAAAAGCCAGGGAATAAATTCCCTGTCTTATAGCTAAAGTCGGTTAAAACCGACTATTTTTGATTTATTTAGGAATACTAAACCTTCGATAACAAATTATCTAATAATCTCTGTGTTCTCTGTTCCTCAGTGGTATGCCTTACGGCACGCTACGCGAACGTGCGAAAAAAATTTATTTTGCAAAAACACCAACCAAAAGAACTAAAAATGTTGGGTTTCCTTGCGTCAACCCAACCTACATCCAATTATTAGGAACTAATCATTAATTGACAACAAACCAGGGGGAGGAGTGATTTCAACTCGACGATTTTCTAAATCAACAACAGGAACAATTTCCATCACAAAAGGAATTAAAATTGTTTTTCCGGCTTTATCTTCAGCAAAAGAAGCATCTAATTTTACTTCTAATAAATCATGACCGGAAGGCATTAAATCTACTACTGTTCCTATTAATTCCCCAGATTCCTGCATGAAGACTTGCAAGCCTAACAAATCTATAACATGAAATTCACCTTCTTCTAATTCGGGGCGATCGCTAATAGGAACAAACAACCGACAGTCACGCATATTTTCAGCAGCAGTGCGATCGCTCACCCCCTCCAATTTAATCACATATAGATTCTTACCCTCAACATAACGCCCATCTAATAACTCCACTGGTTGCGGTTCCATATCCCCTGGACGCAATAACCAACGAGTTCCCGGTTCCTCAAACCGTTCAGGAAAATCAGTATTAGGATAAACCCGCAACTCCCCAGCTAAACCTTGAGGTGCAACAATTTTACCAATTTCCAACCAATCATCAAGGTTGGGGACTGGGGACTGGGGCTTAGGTATTGGGGATTTTTGAACTTTCTCCCTTTGCTCCCCTGCTCCCCTGCTCCCCTGCTTTCTTTTCTTCGCTTCCTTCGTGTCTTCGTGGTTCATTAAAACCTTCTGCCTCCTGCCTCCTGCCTCCTGCCTTCTTACACACTCACAGCTGCACGTTGATAAACCTGTTCAGCAACCTGAGCCAAACGCTGCATACCGATAGTAATTTCCTCATCACTACCGGTCAAACTGATACGGAGACATTGGTGCTTGTGTTCCCACTCCTCTTTTAAACCAGGGAAGAAACTGCTACCAGGAACAACAATCACACCCACTTTTTTCAATTCCTGATAAAATTCCCAATCAGTCATGGGTAAATCTTCCAACCACAACCAGCCAAAAATCGCCCCTTCACCGCGATGTAAAAACCAAGGTATATTCTTAGGCATGGCTGCTTCTAAAGTGCCTTCTAAGACATCGAACTTTTGCTGATAAAAGGGACGAATTACAGTTTCAGCAATATTCGCTAATGCACCTGATTCTATCGCACGAGCCGCGATCGCTTGACCATACCGAGAAGAATGAATCCCCGCATTAGTTTGAAAAGACTCTAAAGCTTGCAGCAGCTTTTCATCACCAATCGCAATCCCGATTCTTTCCCCTGGTAATCCTGCCTTTGATAAACTCATACAATGCAGAATATTCTCACCAAACACAGGTGTCATTTCCGTAAAATTCAACGCTGGGAAAGGTGGTGCATAAGCTGAATCAATCAACACCGGAACATGAAAAGGTGCAGCTAACGCGGCGATTTTCTCAACTTCTTCATTAGTTAAAACATTACCTGTCGGATTACAAGGACGGGAGAAAATCACGCAACCCGTTGCTTCTGTAATCGAAAGTTGGGTAAAATCAGGACGATACTTAAAGCGGTGGTTGGCGCTATCAATATCAAGGGTAGGTTTGTAGGCAACTAAGGCTTCTGGGCATAAACTAACACCACCATAACCAGTGTAATCTGGACTTAGAGGCAGAACAATCTGTTTCAAATCGCCATCGTTATTATATCCACCGAAAGCGTTAGCCGCATAGAAGTATATAGTTTGACTACCAGCAGTAACTAAGATATTGCGCTCTGTTAAATTTAACCCATAACGCTGGTTAAAATCCTTAACCATTACTGAAATAAATGGCGCATAACCCTGAGATGAACCGTAGCGACAAACAACTTCACCATATTCAGAACTGGCTAATAAGTCTGCTGTGCAATCCCGCCATAACTGTTCTACCTCTGGCAAAATCAACGGGTTGCCGGCACTTAAATTATATAATTCCTGCCCCTGATTAGCTCTAAGTGTCTCATTAATATCTTTCATAATTGCTCTCACGCCAGTTAAGTTGGACATTTGAGCGCCAGTTTTACTAAGGGCAGGTTTCATAGGCTTGTTACAAATTAAAGGAATCGCTATTGGGATATAGATTACTGGATAGTTGCGTCATTTCCCACTCTTGACGCTTTTATCTAATTTAACAAAATCTGCGCGTGCCGGAGTTCAGAAAAAATAAAGCCCCACTTGTGAGGTGGGGGGGTTTCTCTTGTAACTGTACAAATGTACTATACGGTAGTAGAGTTTGGCAAGCGATTGCTAAAAAAATCTTCAGATAGTAGGAGTCAGGGAACAGGGAACAGGGAACAGGGAACAGGGAACAGGTGACAGTAATATAAACTCAATATCAGTTAATTGAGGGGAGAAGTGAACAATGGAAGTTAAAGCCGCAGTTGCTTACAGTGCAGGTAAACCCCTAACTATTGAAACTGTACAAATTCAAGGACCACAAGCTGGGGAAGTATTAATTGAGATTAAAGCCAGTGGTGTTTGTCATACAGATGCTTATACCCTTTCTGGTGCTGATCCGGAAGGTTTATTTCCCGCTATTTTAGGTCATGAAGGTGCTGGTGTGGTTGTGGAAGTGGGGGAAGGTGTCAAAAGTGTTAAACCAGGAGATCATGTAATTCCTTTATACACTCCTGAATGTAGGCAGTGTGATTATTGTTTAAGCTTTAAAACTAATCTTTGTCAAGCGATTCGCGCCACTCAAGGGCGGGGTGTAATGCCTGATGGTACTAGCCGTTTTAGTATCGGTGGCGACATGATTCACCATTATATGGGAACATCAACCTTCGCTAATTATACGGTGTTACCAGAAATCGCCGTTGCCAAAATTCGCGAAGATGCGCCATTTGATAAAGTTTGTTATATCGGTTGCGGTGTGACAACAGGAATCGGTGCAGTTATTAATACAGCTAAAGTAGAACCAGGTGCAAATGTTGTAGTTTTTGGTTTGGGGGGAATTGGCTTAAATGTGATCCAAGGGTCACAAATTGTAGGCGCGAATATGATCGTAGGTGTAGACATTAATCCTAATAGACGCGCCTTAGCTGAAAAATTTGGTATGACACATTTTGTTAACCCCAATGAAATTGAAGGTGATTTAGTTGCTTATTTGGTAGATTTAACTAAAGGTGGTGCTGACTATTCTTTTGAATGTATTGGCAATGTCAAAGTCATGCGTCAAGCTTTAGAATGTTGTCATAAAGGTTGGGGAGTAAGTGTCATTATTGGTGTAGCTGGTGCAGGTCAAGAAATCAGCACTCGTCCCTTTCAATTAGTGACTGGCAGAGTTTGGAAAGGTTCGGCTTTTGGTGGTGCAAGAGGGCGCACAGATGTACCGAAAATTGTAGATTGGTATATGGATGGAAAGATAAATATTGATGATTTAATTACTCATGTTATGCCGATTGAGAAAATTAATGATGCTTTTGATTTAATGCACAAAGGAGAATCAATTCGCAGTGTAGTGACATTTTAATAATTTAGGAGTCAGGAGTCAGGAGTCAGAATAATTAAGTTGATTTTTGCAGTTGATGAGAAGCAATGCAATTTTAGCAAAAGCTTCTCAAGCTATATGATAGCGTTTTCTAGTCTGGTGAAGTCCAAAATCATCTGCGTCTATCTGCGTCCATCTGCGTTTAATTATTACTGCTTGTACTTCCCTTGAATGGTAATTGCTATATAATTATTACAATTACCCAGGTTTTGATTATGCAAATCCCTAAAATTCAACCAACCGCAGCAAACCTGAAAGACAATCTTTATGAAACTGATTTTTATACATGGACTCAGGAACAAGCTAACCTGCTGCGTCATCAGCAATGGAGTCTGTTGGACTTGTCTAATTTAATTGAGGAAATTGAATCTTTGGGCAGAAAGGAACGGCAAGAATTAAGAAATAGGTTAAGTATATTAATTGGGCATTTACTAAAATGGGAATATCAACCAGGTAAACGCAGTCGCAGTTGGTTGGCAACAATTCGGATTCAAAGAAGGGACATTTTAAAATTATTGAATGAAAATCCTAGTTTAAAGTCTCAGGTAGAAATATTGATGGTCGAAGCTTATGAAAATAGCAGAGATTTAGCATCAGGAGAAACTAACTTACCATGTTCAATTTTTCCTGATCAATGTAGCTATAGTTTAGATGATATTTTGAGCGATCGCTTTTATCCTGGTGAACCTGCAAACGATGACTTGATGAAATAATAATATTATAATTCTTCTTCCTGACTTATTACAATTCTATGAATATTAAAAAAATGGGTTTAGCTAGAATCAAAATTATATTAGTAGAACCGGCTGGACCATTAAATTTAGGTTCAATTGCCAGAGTCATGAAAAACTTTGGCTTATCTGATTTAATATTAGTTAATCCTCAGTGCGATCGCACATCCTTTGAAGCCTTAAAAATGGCAGTTCACGCCAAAGAAATATTAGAAAATGCGGTCATAGTAAACACATTACCAGAAGCCTTACAGGGATGCGTCCGCGCCATTGCTACCATCGGACGAGATTATGATGGACAATTACCCTTAGAAAACCCCCGCAACGCCCTACCCTGGTTATTAGAAGAACCAGAAAAACCAGTAGCCTTAATTTTTGGTAGAGAGGATAGGGGTTTAACAAATCAAGAAATCAATTATGCCCAAAAGTTAGTATTTATTCCTACAAATCCAGAATACTCGTCTTTAAATTTAGCTACGGCGGTTTCCATCTGCTGTTACGAATTATCACAATTAGCAGAAAACTTTGTTACCGAGAAAATACCGACAACAGAAATCGCTCCCTTAGATGTTGTAGAACCTTACTACCAGGAATTAGAATCCCTACTACTTTCCATAGGTTATCTTTATCCTCATACAGCAGCCAGTCGCATGGAAAAATTCCGCCATTTATATAATCGCGCTCACCTACAAACTACGGAAGTTGCTATGCTCAGAGGTATTTTAAAACAAGTGCAATGGGCAATCAAAAATCACAGTCAAATAGAAAACTTGTGATAATGAGCGAAATATCTAAGCTATAATCCCCCAAAAGGATTGATTATGACTTACACTAAACAAAAAAATGCTACTTAGTCCCAGAAGGCGATCTGAGTATCAAGGTGCATAATATAGTTTCTTTCGGGTCGAACGTTTACAAACAAAACAGTCGAGTGGGTCACAAGGAGTAGCAGTGTCAGAATCAAGTGACAAACTAATAGCTGTCTCACGGAGGCAACCTTTACAGCGTCGTCGCCGTCCGCGCCAGGTCCAAAGCCAAACCCAAAAGGCAGGACAAAAACCGGTCAAGAACCAGCAACAGAGTGCAAACAGAGTCGAAACTGTGGCACTAACACGGCTAAATAATCATATCAGTCCTGCCAATGTTCCGACTGGGGGGCGAAGACCACCCTCCAAGATAGTCATGCCAACAGCAGTTAAACCCATCCCCAAGCCCAATGCAAAAATGCCACAAACGGGTACTGGGAAGTTAAACACAGTGCGCGTACAAAAGCAGGGAACGTTAAAAACAAAAAGGCAAGCATCGCGGAAAACGCGGTTAAAGCCAATGGCTAGAACCATATTGTATACGTTGCGGTTGTTGATTGTCGGAGTCGGACTAGGTGCAATTGTCGGCACGCTTTTGTCAGTATTAGACCCTGCTAATCGCATCACTACAACTTCTGCGTCCCCATCTCAGACTAATGTCACTCAATCTAATCCTAATAACTCTGTAAACCCTTCTGGCTTATACCTATCTCAAGAAATTATCCCGTTGAAAACTGCTGTACAAAATTTAGCCACAGCCAACCCAAATCTAATTCCTGGGGTGTTCATGGTGGATTTAGATACAGGTGGTTATGTAGATATCAATGGTAGTGCTAGTTTTCCAGCGGCCAGCACAATTAAAATCCCGATTCTAATTGCTTTTTTCCAGGATGTAGATGCCGGAAAAATTCGCCTGGATGAAATGCTGACTATGGAAAAAGAAATGGTCGCAGGAGGTTCTGGCAGTTTACGTACCCAAACTGTAGGTAGTCAATACACAGCCCTAGATGTGGCTACGAAAATGATTACTATCAGTGATAACACTGCAACAAATATGCTCATCACTAGACTGGGAGGCCAGGAAGTGCTAAATGGGCGTTTTCGTAGTTGGGGATTGACAACTACAATGATTCGTAATCTCCTACCAGATTTACAAGGCACAAATACTACATCTCCGCGAGAATTGGGAGATTTAATTGCTAAGGTGAATCAGGGGAATATTGTAAGTATGCGATCGCGTGATTTAATGTTAGATATTATGCGCCGCACCCAAAGAGATAATCTCATACCTTCGGGATTAGGAGAAGGAGCTAGAGCATATCATAAAACAGGTGATATTGGCACAATGTTAGGAGATGCAGGTTTAATTGATATCCCCACCGGTAAGCGTTACATAGCTGCTGTGATGGTACAACGTCCCAATAATGATCCTGCTGCTGAAAAACTGATTGCTTCCATCTCTAGCGCCGCATACCAACACTTTAGTCAAACTACTGTCACACCCCGCACTTCCACAAATAATCAACCTGCAACTAATTTTCAGCCTCCTGTTCAACCTTTTACTCAACCATTTATTCAACCCCCAGTGATGAATCCAACAGCACCTAATGGGATGGTTAACAATATGCCTATGGGTACTTATCAAGCCCCTGTCATGACTCCCCAATATTACCCACCACAGTAAACAATTCAAAATTATAAGAATTCAGGAGTCAGGAGTCAGAATAAATGCAACCTGCAAGAACATTTGCAGATTTAATAGTTTGGCAAAAATTACATCAATTTGTGTTGGTAGTATATCAATTAAATGCGAATTTTCCCAAATCATAAATATATGGACTGACTTCTCAGTTGAGACGTGCATCAGTTTCTATTCCTGAAAATGCTGAAGGATTTAAGAAAAAAGAAGATGTAGATACAATACTTGTCGGTTAAGCTCAAAACAATGAAATTATGTAGGTTGGGTTGAGGAACAAAACCCAACATTTACAACGGTTTGTTGGGTTTCACTTTGTTCAACCCAACCTACTAAAATTCTTAACCGAACAGTATTGGATGTAGATAAAGTACGATTTATGAATATTTCACAAGCTTCTTTAGAAGAATTAGGATATGGTCATACATCAGAATTAATGTTGAAACTGCAAGAAGTTAGTAGATTATTAGATAGTTATGCAAAAGCTATTCTCAGAAATTCTACCTCCTGACTCCTGAATTCTTATATTTTCTGATATCTCATTCCTGGGAGTTGGGAAACCAAACCCATTAATTCTAATTGTAATAAGGAACTAGAAACCAAACCTGCATCCATACCCGTTTTTTGAACAATAAAATCAAAGGGTAAAGCATCAACAGCTAAAGTATCTATTACCTGTTGTAATTCTGGTTCTAGATTAGGTTTCGGTAAAGGAGCAGATTTAGCTATTGGTGTTTCTATATCTATTTGGGGAATTGCTCCCAACATCGTTAATAATTCACTCAATTGTTGATTTATTAAACCTGCACCTTGACTAATTAATTTTAAACAACCTTGAGATGGTTGGTCATCTACTCTTCCCGGTAAAGCGTAAACATCTCTACAAAATTCATTAGCATGATTCGCTGTTATTAAAGCACCAGATTTTATTCCTGCTTCCATCACTAATACCGCACGACTTAAACCAGCAATAATGCGATTTCGACGGGGAAAATGGGTGCGGTTGGGTGCAGTTTTTGCAGGATATTCACTAATTACTATCCCAGATGACAAAATCTGTTTATACAAATCTCGGTTTTTCTGGGGATAAATGACATCTACACCTGTTCCCACAACCGCTATTGTTCTTCCTCCAGCTTTCATCGCTGCTGAATGACTTTCTGTGTCTATTCCTTCGGCCATACCCGAAACAACAGTAAAACCATTTTTTGCTAAAGCGGTGCTAATTTGACGAGTCCATTTAATTCCATATTCTGTAGGTTGACGAGTTCCCACAATTCCTACTAAGGGTTTTTGTGCTGCATTTTCTTGTAAATCAACTTCACCACGATAATATAAAAGTGGTGGAGGACTAGGAATTTCTCGTAATAATTGGGGATATTCTGGGTCTGCTGGTGTCCAGAAATTGGGGTTTATTTGTTGATGTTGAATAAGTAGTTGTTCTGGGTTTAATCTGCTTCTTTGTTGGACGACTTTTTCTAAAGTTTGAAATCCAAAACCCTCAACTTTTCGCAATTCCCCTGGACTAGCTTTCCAAGCAGTTTCTAAATTACCAAAATGCTGTTGTAATCGTTGCAATAATATTGGACCAATTCCAGAAATTTGCGCCCAAGCGACCCAATATGCAGATTCTGATTTCATATCAATATTTTCAACTATCTAATCTATATACAGCACTTCCCGGTGTTATGAGGTACAAGAACCCCACCCCCCAACCCCCTCATCGCTTGCGGGGAGGGGGCTAAGATGTACTTCATCAGAGCGGAAACTGCTGTAAATAATCAAGTGATACTTATTTATTCTACCGCCCACTGATCATCACTTGCACTCAAATATATTAAAGTTTACTCTATACCTAAGTAACAAAAAATGCCGTATCTCTATCCTGTATGGAAAATATTTTAATTTAATGTATATAAAAGGGGTTGACATTAAGTGATATTACTGTGGATAACTTTTGCAAGTATTTATATTTTAAACTATGTGTGAAAATTATTAATTAAGGTGTGACAGTGGAATATAACTTTAATTCGATTTGGGACACTTTAAAAAACTTTTTCCCTCCAACAGCAGTTATCGTGCTAGGGATTAATCTTTATTATACAAGGTTACAGAAGCGAAAAGAACTAAGGAATATTGCTTTTTCCATGTATCAAGAATTTTATGCACGTAGTCAAACACTAAATAAATTGATTCTACAGGAAAATACGACAATCACTCTTTATCCTGAACAGTTTAATAGTTATACTGAAAAAATATATACAGAAAAAGACTTGTACTTTATCCATAGAAAAGAAATTTCCTCTTTTGATAAGGAATTATTTGATAGTATTGTAAGATTTTATATTTATTTAGAAGATGCTAAAAAAGAATTAAAGGCAGCGTTTAAATACTCGCGTGGGATTAATATGTCTTCAATTAAAACCCCGGATAAATATGAAGGTAAAATACATAATTCTTTAGTAGATAAGTTGAAAATAGCACAGCGTGAAGTACAAAATTTGCAAATACTTCTTATAAAAAACTTTCATTTCTCTGAAGATGACCTTGTTAAAGTGGATGATAAGAGAAACTTAAAAAGTATTACAGCTTCTGTGTATCAAGATTTGCTCGAACGGAATGAATTACTAGAACAAGGAATATTAGAGTTACAACAGATATTAAATGCTGAAATAACACGAAATCCTAAAATATTTACTAACTCTGTATATCAAGAAAAAAATATATATTTTACATATAGAGAAGAAATTTTAGATTTTGATAAAAATTTATTTAATACATTAGAACTAGCTTATAAATGTCTTGAAAATGCTGAAAAAGAACGTAATATAGCACTTAGTAAGTCTGGAAATACAAAAGAAATATTTCAGCCTGTATTAAAAAATCTGGAAATTGCTCAAAGTGAAGTAAAAAAATCATTAACCTTGTTCACAAAGATAGAAAACAAGGAGGAAGGGTAAATCAATCACTATTAGACATCTCCGGTAATTAAATGTGCGTGGTTTGAAACCCTTGTAGAGACGTTCCGCCGGAACGTCTCTACCATATTTCTGGAGAGGTCTATTGATAAACCATTCACAAATTCATATGAGATTTTTTAAATCTGTATGTTATCAGCTTTGAATCTTTGCTAATCTTTGATTTTCCAAATAATCAAATACAGATTTATCACCAATATCAGCGGGAATATTTTGTACTGTTTTCCGCAACGCAAAGATTAAAAAGAAAATCGCCCAAATTCCTAATAAAACCTGTTCTGCTTGAGTTGATAAAATCCCTGTTAAATGTCCTAATAAAAGTAAGGGAACCAGGGGAGTTAAGATTTTAGTTTCTAAACGATGAAAGCAAAAACCTTCTTTAAAGAAAATACCTGTTAAAGCAGCAAAAGTAAAACCGACACCAAATAAAGTTAGAGGTTGGTTATAAACAGTCATTGCAAAAGCTTGACTGTCAAAATGTCCAAAAATAAAAGCAGAAATACTGCCAATTATCCAGAAAAGCTGGAGAATTTGGTGCAGTAATTTCATATAGATGTGAATAGTTAATAAACTCACACCCAAAGCTAAACTAAAACAGGTGTAAAGAGGAGTAATAGCTTGAATAGCAGCAGGTTCGTGAGGATAAAATAAAGCTAAACCGCTACCAATAGCAAAACTAATTGCAGCTATCATTAAACTTGTACGATAAATGATAACACCTGTGCGATCGCTCTTCGTAATTGTAAAATCGCCAAACTGTCCTTGATAGACTTCTGGTGTCGATAATGTTTGTGTAGTCATATTCAATAATGGATCATATTTTTAACAGGCTTCTATAGCTATTCTATCTCATACCCTTCCTCTTAACCCT
This sequence comes from Anabaena sphaerica FACHB-251, assembly GCF_014696825.1. Taxonomy (NCBI): domain Bacteria; kingdom Bacillati; phylum Cyanobacteriota; class Cyanophyceae; order Nostocales; family Nostocaceae; genus Anabaena; species Anabaena sphaerica. The sequence goes on from NZ_JACJQU010000027.1 coordinate 52,693, forward strand.
CTTTTTGAACGAGAGATATAATTTGTTTCCAAGTATCCCAAATTAATATCAAGCAGCATAGAATTAAATTTCAAGGACGACTACCGCAGAGAAAGACAGATGAATTCATAAATTTGTAATTTTTATACATTAATATCACCATCTAATTTCTTGTCTTTCTTTGCGTCTTTGCGCGAAACTGAGCTTTAAGCAAATACTTCTAATTCTCATAGTATAAATTAGCAAGATTGTAAAAACAAGACTTGTAACCCATCCTGCCAATTAACTTGCAATTGTATCTGTGCATTACCGCCATTGATAGCAATTTCTACCCAACCGTGACTACCAACTAAAGCTAAAGCTTCCCCAACTTGCACATCACTGTAAGCTGCACATCCTGGTATAGTTAAACCCTTAACTTGCATACACCAAGTTTTACTTTTTACATATCTTGCGGGAATATTACTGACTAGATTACCAAAGTGATCTATATATTGAATACAACCAGCTACACCGTTTGTATTTTCCCAACATTCCCCAATATCCAATTTTACCAAAGTTTCAGGATTGATTTCCCTTCCTAGTTCTTGCAGATTAACACCACTTGCTAGATGCGCTGCTACTGGTGCAAAGATATCTCTACCGTGAAATGTGCTGCTAGGTTGGGATGTGCGCCAAAAGTTAATATTTGTTAATTCTACGGCTGTAATTACCGAATGCTGGGAAATTATACCGCTGAAAATACCGTTATCGGGACCGACAAGATAGCCGTGACCTAATTTTACAGCGATCGCTCTCCTTTGACTACCTACCCCCGGATCTACCACTGCTAAATGTACTGTACCCTTGGGAAAATAATCATAGGCATTCATCAAGCAAAACCTAGCTGCGGCAATATTTTGCGGTGGAATCTGGTGTGTTAAATCTATCAAGGTCAAATTCGGGTTGATTTGGGTAATTACTCCCTTCATTACCCCTACATAAACATCATGATCCCCAAAATCACTCAATAAAGTCAGGATTTTTGATTGACTCATTTATTCATGAAACCAGGCTTGACTATTAATATAGATAATATTATAATTTTCTGTAACAAGAGCTACAAAAAGTATGTTATGTTAGAATTACATGACATAAAAATAAACATCAAGAGGTTATGGCAATGAGTAGCAATAGACTACAAGCAGTTCAAAAAGCTGAAGAAGCACACAGACAGAATATTCAAAGAAGCGTAAAACATCGCTTGGAAGTTGCCAGAGCCAAAGATGATGAAAACCTGGTTCGTCTGTTGGAAGCGGAACAGGCTTATTATAGTTAAGGCGGTTAAGAAAAACTTTTAAAATTTCTAGGGCGTTGCTGAATTAGGGTATGAAACTGAAAAATCAATGATTTCAAACTCTTACTCTCTGTGACTGGAGTGCCTCTGCGTGAAACAAAATCATACTCTTAATCAGCAATGCCTAAAATTTCTAGTATTGTTGTGTGTAGACCTGCGAAAGCAGGTTTTTTTGTAGGGGCATTTAATCAAATCTAAGCAAAAAATCAGGGTGAGAAACATTCCCACCCCAAAAGAGTTTTGATTTTAATTGCTATCTAATCAGCATTGAGGATTTTAGGAACTTTGAAAAAATCGCCTTCCTGTTCAGGTGCGCTGCTGAGGATAGCTTCTCTATCAGGATAGGGTTGTAAATTATCTTCTCGTGTCACATTACTAACATCAATTGCTCTAGTTGTCGGCAGTATATTGCTGACATCAAGTTCGCTCAGTTGCTCGATATACTCCAGAATACTACCGAGTTGGGTAGTAAATATCTCTTCTTCATCTGGTGTCAATTCTAACCGAGCAAGATTAGCGACTTTGTGGACTTGTTCACGATCTATCATAGTTTGTTAATGGGAATAGGGAATAGGGAACAGGGAACAGGGAACAGGGAACAGGGAACAGGGAACAGTGAACAGAGAACAGGGAACAGTGAAGAGGAAAGAAGCAAAAGTTCTTGACTTTTGACTTTTGACTTTTGACTTGATTTGTCCCCAGTCCCCAATTCGTTAAAAGAATACGTCAATTTGCGATCGCCCGGTAGTTTTTAACCAGTTTTGCGCTTCAATGTAATTATTGGGAGCCATGCGAATTGCTCTCACCCAATAATCTGCGGCTTGGTCAAAAAGAGCTTCTCCAGCGTCATTATCACCTTCTTCCTTAGCTTTTTCACCTTGGAAGTGATAAATCACAGCAATGTTATTCAAGGCTTGGGGTAGACGAGGATTCAACTCCACAGCCTGGTGATAGTATTCTAAAGCTTTGATGTGGTCGCCATTACTAGCATAAATCAACCCCATATTGTAGAGAATATAACTTCTGTCATTGGTGTCTTCCTCTAGAGTCAGGGCTTCTTCATAGTAATCCAGTGCTTCAGCATATTCACCTTCTGCCTGGGCTGACATTCCATCTCGATAATAGACAAATGCTTCCTTAGCTTTTCTGTTGGTTGGCAGCAGTTTGAGGATCAAGTCTGCCATGACGGTAAAGGACTTGTCAACAAAGTTATCGTTTTTCTGTGTTCTTGGCATATTTGCCCCTCTAATGACTCAAATCAAGCAGACTTTTCAGGAACTAAATTCTTGGCAACTCTTTAGTTAATCTAACTGATTTCTGGTTGCTTCTCATCTTTCAACAGTTTTATGCTTAAATCGAGACTCTGGCCTGTAGAGCTTCCCGTGCTTGTTCTCGGTCATCAAAATGGATTTTTTCAGTACCCAGAATTTGATAATCTTCGTGGCCTTTACCTGCTAATAATACACCATCACCGGGTTTAGCTTCCAGGATAGCAGTACGAATGGCAGTAGCGCGATCGCAAATTACCATTGGTTGAATTGTATCAGGAATACCCGCCAAAACATCCTCTAAAATCTTCTCTGGGTCTTCAGTGCGGGGATTATCCGATGTCACCACCGCAATATCAGCGAGTTCTGCGGCTATTTTACCCATTTTTGGGCGTTTAGTGCGATCGCGATCGCCCCCACACCCAAACACACAAATCATTCTACCCGGTATAAACGGACGAGCCGCTTTCAGCAAATTTTCTAAACTATCAGGAGTGTGAGCATAATCTACAATCACACTAATATTTTGGTTAGGAGTAACTTGCACCCGTTCCATTCTTCCCGGCACACCAGGGAAATCAGGTATGGCATTTGCTACAACTTGCAAATCTAAACCCAGATGTAAAACCGCACCCACAGCAGCCAAAAGATTTTCTAAATTATATTGTCCCACCAAAGGAGAACTAAAAGCCACATCACCTTTGGGAGTATGTAAAATGCCACTTACACCATTGGGCTGATAACTTAAATCACTCATCCAAAAATCGGCATTGTGATCATTAACACTGTAAGTCCAAACCCGTTCTTTACTCAACCCAGAAATTAAACGTTTACCATATTCGTCATCAGCATTAATAATTGCCCTTCCTTGGAGATAATCAGGGCTAAATAACAACGCCTTCGCCCCAAAATAATCCTCCATATCCTTGTGATAGTCAAGATGATCTTGGGTAAGATTAGTAAATACAGCCACCTCAAACGGACAACCAAACACCCTATCCTGTGCTAAAGCATGGGAACTAACTTCCATCACCCCAAACTCACACCCAGCATCAACCGCTTCTGCTAAACGTTGCTGTAAGTCCACAGCAAAAGGAGTAGTAAAAGCCGCAGTTTGGGAAAAACCAGGCCAGCGAGTGTAAAGAGTTCCTAACAAAGCCGTAGGTAAATTAGCCCCAGTAAGAAAATATTCAATTAAGTGAGTAGTGGTAGTTTTGCCATTCGTGCCTGTCACACCCACCATTCTGAGTTTTTGTCCAGGATAACCGTAAAAAGCCGCAGAAATTTGAGCGCAGGCTTTATTCATGTTACTGGCACTAATCACCACAGATTCAGGTGTAGGTGGATTTTTTTCCACCGCTTCAAGAGAGACAATAGCCGCAACCGCACCAGCAGCTAAAGCACTTTGCCAAAACTCTCCCCCATCAACTCGTGTTCCAGGCATTCCAATAAACAAATCTCCCACACCGCAAGCATGGGAGTTAGTTTTGATCCCCTGAACTTCCACATCCGCAGTATTTGGATATTCTACACCGTCTACAACCGCCAATAATTCCCGTAATTGCATATACCACACCTTGCTACAAGCTGACCTTGCGCTTATTCTGCATTATTTTTTTCTGTATTGGGAATATATTTTAAAAGCATTTGTTCCAACTGCTTGACATTTGCACGAGGAGAAGGACGGGGTATAGGTTGTAACTCCTCTGCGCCCTCTGCGTCTCTGCGGTTCGATAAAAACAAAACTGGTATTTCATACTGATAAGCCGCAAACCAATCTTCACGAGTCGTAATATCGCGGACTTCCAAATCAAAACTGAGATTTTCGATTTTTTCCAACTTTTCTTGTAAACCTTCACAGAGATGACAACCGGGTTTACTGTAGAGGATGATTCGCATAAGATTGGTAATTAATTGTTTGTACGTGTTGTTTTGTTTAATTGCCATACTTTTCTGTATGGGAAAAACAAAACCCTCATCTTACACCTTGCTTGATTAGGTTAATAGAAGAAAGTGTTAGAGGATGTTTGTAAAGTATATACCCAAGCTGATTAGAAGATTTTAGCCAAAAACATTAAACCTGAAATACTATAACCTTTTGCCATGAATAACAGTATCAGAAGATAGATAAACTCATTTCCTCTAAGACCGAAAATTTTATTTTTTTTTATATCTCAACAGTCTGAAGAATAGTTTTGTGTAAAGAATAGCATTGATATAAGACATAATTAAGTCTTGTTTTAAGGAGAAACAAATGATTAACAAGCAAGTATCAAAACTCGAAAGGTTTTACGAAGACATCAGCGATGAAACTGGCGAATATTTTAGCGGTGGTCAAGGACGCTATACACCTCCCACTGGTGGTTATGGTGGTGCCTATACACCTCCCACTGGTGGTCAATATGGTATTTATACGCCTCCTCAAAGTGGCATTTGGCCTCCTTTCAGTACAGGCATAACTGCAACAACACCAGGTGAAAGATTCACTTGTTACCTCGACCCTTACGGTAGGGCGACTCATTGCACTTCAGAACTACCACCTTATTAGGTATATATAGGTTTACACTTGAAGCTTGTTAAGCCTCTATAGGCCTCAAATAACTTTTAATAACAAGGGGGAGAATTGTAACTCCCCTTATTCTTTGCTATCGAAAAACGAGAGAGAAAATTTTCGTTCTCTAATCAACATTGGTATCTGCTTAACAGCATTATTTTAACTGTCTAAAAATATCCATATCGGTCATATTGTAGTGCTGCTTTCATCTTCCTCTAGAGGGGTGCTTGTTATTACAGGCATCCCTTCATTGTTTGCAGTTCCACTATCTCACTATCTACTGTTAATTACCGATCCAAAAAAGCTAACAAATGCTAACAATTGTCCGCTTTTTCTTCCTGCTTCATCCTGGAAGTGTCGGCACTATCCAGTCCACAGGCTAACACGGTCAACCTGACCGCTTCTTGTCTTAAATTAATAGCAGCATTCAAATCTCTGTCACACTCAAAACCACAGCTAATGGCTTACGCCACGCTGCGCGAACA